>DASZGQ010000116.1:0-13066 GCA_035938735.1 Methyloceanibacter sp. | reverse complement strand
GCCTTCGACGCCCGACGGAGCTTCACCTTGTGCCCGGGCTTGAGGTTGCGGCGATTCGCCGGCCTGCTCAGGCGGCGTCTCCGCGGTCGGGGCGGAAAGGGGCGGCGACTTGCCGGGGCTAACCACGCGGCCCATGACCTTGGCCTGCTCGTCCTCGCTGCCGGCGAGCGGAATGCTGCGCTCAAGCTTGGCAAGACCCAAATCGCGGCGGATTTCCTTCTCCGGGAAATGGGCGAGCTTCAAATAGCCGCGCGAGGTGAAATGCACGCCGTCATCGTCGCGCAGCCGCCGCACCTGACCCGACATGTCGGGGCCGAAGGCGCTATAGCGGCCGGACTCGTCGGTAAAGCCGCTCCAGGTATCGATGAATTTGACGCCGTTGATGAACGACTTTTCGCGATACACCTCGTTCAACTGCTCGGCTTCGTCACTTTCGTCGGGGCTGCGCATGATCGGCAACCCGACCCAATAGACGGCCATGTTCTTGGCGCGGAGCTTCTTGGCGAAGGCCTCGACTCGCTGGCCGTAAGTTTCGGCCCAGGCGTCGGTGCCTGGCTTCAGAGAAGCCTTGCCACTGCGGATCGCCTGATCGTCACTGGCGCCGAACATCACCACTGCGATCTGGTAGGTGTCATCCTTGAGGATGTCGTCGATCGCCTTGCTCCAGTCATAGCTGTCGATGCGCGCGAACCCGCTCGACGGCTTGGATTTGTTGACCACTTCCATGTTGGTGTCTTCCTGGAAGGCGCGATAGAGGCCCGTCCAGAGTCCATCGGCAAGCGAGTCGCCGACAACCAGAACGCGATAGCGGTCTCCCTTTGGGAACGGCTCGATATAGCTGCGTTGAAATTGAACGGCCTGTGCCCATGCGCCCGTCGGCGCAACGGCCAGGCTCGAGGCAAGCGCGAATAGGGCGGCCGCCGGAATCGATGCGAAGATGCATCGCCCGAAACCTCTCCCGCCAAGACAAACTGCGCTACCAGCCATCGGATCGGACTCTACCCTTCCTTGCGCAAAAGCTCCAGGATGCTGCGGCTTGGGAACCCATCGACCGACAGGCCCTTCGAACGCTGAAACGACTTCACCGCTTCAAGCGTCGCCGGTCCGATGACGCCATCGGCGTCGCCGGCGAGAAGACCCTTGGCCACGAGCAATTTTTGCAGCTCGATGCGCTGGTCGAGCGCGAGATGATTCTCATCGGTAGGCCAAGGATGCAAGAAAGGCCCGTAGCCTTTGAGCCGATCGGATAGGTGGCCGACCCCCAAGGCGTAGGACGTGGCCACGTTGTAGTGAAGGATCGAGCGGAAATTGTTGAGCACCAGGAAGGCTGGGCCATTGGCGCCGGCCGGAGCGAACAGGCTCGCTTTGTCGCCGGCGCGCGGAAATGGCTCTCCGCCGACCCGTTTGATGCCGAGCTTCTGCCAGTCACCAAGGCTCTTGAGCGTCTTGTCGCTCACTCTCTTCAAGTTGAATCCCTTGGGCAGCGTCACTTCATAGCCCCAGGTCTGGCCGGGCTGCCAATTCGCGTGCCTGAGATAGCTTGCGGTCGAGGCAAGCGCGTCGGCCACGTCGCTCCAAATATTGCGCTTGCCGTCACCGTCAAAGTCCACGGCAAATTTCTGATAGGTGGTGGGGATAAATTGCGTGTGGCCCATGGCGCCCGCCCAGGATCCGTTCATCTGGTCGACGGGAATGTCGCCATGTTGCAGGATCTTGAGCGCCACGATGAGCTGCTGCCGGGCGTAGGCCGCCTTGGTGTTGTAGTAGGCGAGCGTCGCCAGCGACCGGATCACATTCATGTCGCCGGGCTGCGTGCCGTAGTTTGACTCGACCCCCCAGATGGCGACGAGGATGGTGCGGTCGACGCCGTAACGCATTTCCAGCTGATCGAGCAGGGCCTTGTTCTGCTCCAGCATCTGCTTGCCGGTGGCGATGCGCTTCTCGGAGACGACGCGGTCGATATATTCGCCGATCGGCTTCACATATTCCGGCTGGAAATTTGCCGCCTCGATCACCTTGGGATCGGGTGTCAAGTCTTTGAACGCGCGATCGTAAGTTGCCCGCGTGATGCCTGCTACTTTCGCGGTAGGCCAGAATCTCTCGACCCATTGGGCGAAAGTCTGGGTAGCGGCCTCTGCGCGCTCAGGGAGGCCCCAGGCTGAGAGCGCGGTAAGCGCGATCAGCAAAAGCGTCAGGGTGACAGTTCGAGCGATTCGCATGGGCGGAATTTAGCAACCCCTACGGGCAAAACCTAGGCGCGGTAAACCCTATTGGCGCGTGGCGGCGGCCTCTTTCAGGACCGCGTCAACCAGTCGCTGGCTTGGATAGCAGGTGAGCGGCAGCCCCAGCCTCTTCTCAGTGGCCCCGATGGCGGCGCGGGTCTTGAAGCCGGCAAGCCCGTCGACCTTGCCCACGTCATGGCCCTGCGCCACCAGCGCCTCCTGCAAGCGCTGGATGCGGTCACGCGGCAGCCGCTCGACCGGCTGCCACGCGCCCACGAACTTCACCGGTGCATTGGTCGCGATCATATCGGCGACGTGCCCGACAAAAATCGCGTAGACGTCGGAGTTGTTGTAGAGCTTGAGCACCGAGAAATTGTTGGTGGCGAGGAACGCCGGACCCTTCAGCCCAGCGGGCAACACGAGGAAGGCTGAGTCGGCAAGCGCACTTTGCGGGAAGGCCTGGGCGCGCACGCGGGCCACGCCAAGCTTCATCCACTCGGCGATAGGTCGCGCCTTGTCGGGGCCCTGCAGCGTGCAATCGAACTGTTGCGGCAATTTCACCTCATAGCCCCAAGTCTTCGAGTCGTCCCAGCCTTGGGCCTTCAGCGAGTTTGCGGTCGAGGCGAGCGAATCGGCGATCGAGTTCCAGATGTCGCGCTTGCCATCGCCGTCGCCGTCGACGGCGTAATTCTCGAAATCGGTGGGCATGAACTGGGTGTAGCCCATGGCGCCGGCCCATGAGCTTTTCAGCTGAGCTCGGGTCGCGTGCTTTTCCTCGACGATCTTGAGCGCAGCGATGAGCTGCTCGCGGAACTCATCAGGTCTCCGTCCCATGAAGGCTTGCGTGGTAAGCGTGCTGATCGCGTCGTAGGGGGCGTCGATCTTGCCGAACCCGGTCTCCCGTCCCCAGATCGCGACGACGATGCTCGCCGGAACGCCATATTTCTTCTGGATCGCGACCAGGGTCGGGCTCAATTCGCTGATCTTGGTGCGGCCGGTGGCCGAGAGCGCGGTGAGCGTGCTGTCCGGAAAATAGAGCACCGGGGCGTCGAACTCAGGTTGATGCTTCGGAGCCAAGGCTTGCGCGAGCGACGGCGGAAGGCGCGGTCCGCCCGGCGCGGCAGGATCTGGCAGCACGAGTTGCGGCAGCGACCAATTGAGCTTGAGCCCCTTGAGATTGGCATCGAAGGTCGCGCGAGATACGCCGGCAGCCTGCGCGTCAGGCCAAAGTGCCTCGAGCCACTGGGCGAAGCGTTGCTCCACGGCCCGCTTATAGGCCGCTACCTCCGCATCGTCGGCGGCCGGCGCGGGGAAAGGCGCAAGCGTCAGGGCCGCCAGAAGGACGGCTAGCAATGCTGCCAGACCTCGCGCTGCACTTACCATCGACACCGCCTCCACCGCCCCCGATTCTTCGCGACCGGGGCGGATTGTGGGCAGGGCTTTTGGCACTGAAAAGGCAGAAATGCCCTTTTCAGCCGAATTAACTTGACGAGAAGCGGCTGTTGCAATTCGCCGCTTGCTGTCGGAAAGAGGGCGCACGGCCTACAACGTCTCCGGAGGCCCTTAACTTTGCCAGAGGACCTGAATGGCTCTTCCCGTTCGAAAGGCCGTGTTTCCTGTTGCGGGCCTTGGCACCCGCTTTTTGCCCGCGAGCAAAGCGATCCCGAAGGAAATGCTGACCGTGGTCGACCGGCCGCTGATCCAACACGTGGTCGACGAGGCAAGAGCTGCGGGCATCGAGCACTTCATCTTTGTCACCGGGCGGAACAAGGGGGCGATCGAGGATCATTTCGACAAGCAGCCGGAGCTTGAGCTGACCCTCGCCGCCCGCGGCAAGACGGCCGAGCTCGAGGCGCTTCGCCGAGATTTGCCGGCGCCGGGAGAGACGAGCTTCGTGCGCCAACAGGAGCCGCTTGGCCTCGGCCACGCCGTGTGGTGCGCGCGCGAGCTTGTCGGCCGCGAGCCGTTCGCGCTTCTCCTTCCCGACGTGCTTGTGCAGAACCGAGGCAAGGGATGCATCGCGCAGATGCTTGACGTGTACAAGACCTACGGCGGCAACATTATCGCGGTGGAGCCAGCGCCCGAACGCGAGCTCAAAAATTATGGCGTGGTGAGCATTGGCAAAGGGGTCGGCGGGGGCGACCGCGTGTTTCCCACCGACGGTATGGTGGAGAAGCCGAAGCCAGGTACCGCGCCCTCCAACTTCACCATTCTCGGCCGCTACATCTTGCAGCCTGAAATCTTCAACATTCTGTCGGCCAAGGAGACTGGCGCCGGCGGAGAAATCCAGATCACCGATGCCATGATCAGGCTGATGCAGACGCAACCCTTTTACGCTTTCAGATACGAGGGCCGCAGCTTCGATTGCGGCTCGAAGCTCGGCTTCCTGCTCGCCAATGTGGCCTATGCGCTCGACCGTCCTGACCTCCGCGATGTCCTTGCCGCAGAGTTGAAGAAGCTTCTGTGAAGCCCTCTCTCCACGCGGCAGAGGGAAATCCGCCTTTCCCAACGCTTTGCGGCGGTTGATCGGAGATGCTTTGAGGGAATAGAGTTAATGAGTCGCCTTGTCCTGCTCCGAAGGGCCCGCGACGGGCCAATCTGTGCTACTAAAAGGGACGGGCAAAACGGGGGGAACGAGGATCATGGCCTTAGGCCTGAAACGCGACCGTTTTCCGGGCCACGACGCGCGCGAGTCGATCGCGTCTGCAGCGCGCACCATTCAGCTCGAAGCTGAAGGCTTACGTGCGCTCGAAGCGGCGCTCGACGTCGAGTTGGTCGACGCCTTCGCTGACGCAATCGCCACCATGCGGTTCTGCCGCGGCAGGGTGATCGTCACCGGCATGGGCAAGAGCGGCCATATCGGCATGAAGGTCGCTGGCACCCTCTCCTCCACCGGCACGCCGGCGTCCTTTGTGCATCCGAGCGAAGCAAGCCACGGCGACCTCGGCATGGTTACGCGCGACGACGTGATCCTCGCCTTCTCATGGTCAGGCGAGACCGTCGAACTCGGCAATCTTGTCTCCTATTCGCGCCGTTTCGCCGTGCCACTCATTGCCGTGACCTCGAACGCTGAGAGCACGCTCGCCAAGGCGGCAGAGGTGGTGCTGGCACTTCCCCACAGCAAGGAAGCCTGCCCGCATGGCCTTGCCCCCACAACTTCCACCATGATGCAGCTTGCGCTCGGCGATTGCCTTGCCATCGCGCTCTTGGAGAGCAAGGGCTTCACGGCCCGGGACTTCAAGGTGCTGCATCCAGGCGGCCAGCTTGGCGCGCGGCTGAAATTCGTGGGCGACCTGATGCATAAAGGCGATCGCCTGCCGCTTACCGCCGGCGACTTGCCGATGGCCGAAGCCATCGTGGTTATGACCGAGAAGGCGTTCGGCTGTCTCGGCGTGGTCGATGAGGATGGTCTGCTTGCCGGCATCATCACCGACGGTGACTTGCGCCGGCACATGGGCAACGGGCTGCTGGAACGCCGCACCGGCGAGATCATGACCCCTGCGCCCAAAACGGTGTCGCCGGAGCTTTTGGCGAGCGCCGCTCTCGAGATGATCAATTCGTCGAGCATTACCGCCCTCTTCGTGGTGGAGGACGGCCGCCCGGTGGGCATTATCCATATCCACGATCTGCTCCGCGCCGGCGTCGCTTGAGAGCGCCAGACTCATTCTGACCGATTGATCGAACGCTCCAAGCGCCTAATTTGTGGCGATGCGTGAGCTGCCCTTCATCGCTGTCGGCGGCGGACTGGCGGGATCAGCCTTTGCTTTGGAGCTTGCCGCAACGGCGCACCGGTGATGGTCCTGGGAAGCAGCCGCGCGCCCCATCGCAAGGTCTGCGGCGAGTTCCTGAGCGCCGAGGCGCAAAGCCTAATCGCCTATCTGGGTTTCGATCTCAAAGCCCTGGGCGCGAGCAGCATGGGAACGTTTAGGCTTGTCAGCGGAAAGCGCTGCGCCGAAGCACCGTTGACATTCCGCGCCGCCGGTTTGTCCCGCTATCGCCTCGACCAGGCGCTGCTGCAAGCCGCCGCGGAGGCTGGCGCGGATGTCATGCGCGGGGTTGCGGTCGGTCAGCAAAGTCGAGCCAAGAGAGGGGCGCGCTACCATAAAGGCTGGAACGGCAGCTTCGAGGGCAGCGTGGCCGCGCTTGCCACCGGCAAACACAATCTGCGCCAGTTTCCCCGAGACTCGAGCGATATGGTCGGCTTCAAGTTGCAGCTTCGCCTCAATCCAAGCGCGCTCCGCCTACTCGAGGATGTCGTTCAGCTCGCAATGTTCGACGGCGGCTATATCGGCGCCTGCATCGTCGAGGACGAGATCGTGACGATTTGCTGGGTGATGCACCAGGCGGCTCTTCAGAGAGTGGGCACCGGTTGGTCCGAACAGGCTGCGCATTTCTCGCAACAGTCTGAGAGTCTCGGCGATCTTCTGCAAGGCGCAAGGCCGGAGTGGGACAAGCCCGTTGCCGTTGCCGCCATCCCTTACGGCTATCTTCGGCGCCAAACGATCGCGCCCAACATCTTCCCTCTCGGAGACCAGCTCGCTGTCATTCCCTCCTTCACCGGCGACGGCATGGCGATCGCGCTCTATTCTGGCATCGCGGCGGCGCAGGCAGTCCTCGCCGGCGACGGCGCCGCATCGTTCCAGCGTCGCATGGTCGATCGCTTACGCCCGCAATTTCGCTGGGCGACAGCAACCAATCTGCTGTTCGACAAGAGAAATGCTGCACGGCTTCTCGGTCCGGCTGGCAAATGCTCTCCCCGGCCTCGTTACCCGCATTGCGCAATCGACGCGCGTGCGCGGGTTTGAGGACGTCGTTGAGGGGCCGAAATCGAGGGGCCCGACAGTCAGGGCCTGACCCAACGGATGAGGTAGCGGAAGGGCAGGCGCGGCACAATCTCGGCGCGCTCCAACCCGGCCTTGCGTACCAAATCCCTCGCCTCTGCCAGAGTGAAAGCGCCCTCAACCGAGGTTTGCCCGTCGAGCCTGCAAATGTCGTTGAGCAGCAAGACGCCCGTCCCGAGCCTCGCGAACCAATAACTCAGCCGGCTGCGCGTGAGGTCCTGGATCACCACCCGGTCGTTCGCCTTCCGTGCAGCATCTTTGAGAAAGGAGATCGCGTCGTCCTCGTCGAGATGGTGCAGGAACAGCGTGCTCATGATCATGTCGAAGCCTTCCGGCAAAGGCTCGCGCGTCACGTCGTGGGCGAAGAAGCGGATCTGTGCACTGGCCCTAGCCGCAGCGTCGCTTGCATAGCGCGCCGCCTCCGGGCTCAAATCGCAGCCCGCAAGATCGAGTTTGAGCCCCGCGCGGCGCGCCTTGCGCGACAGAGCGATGAGGACGTCTCCTCCGCCGCAGGCGACGTCGAGCACGCGAAGCGGCCGATCAGAATGGGACAGAGCCGCAGCTTTCACGTCAGGCCACATCAGGCGGCTTGACCGTGTCACCGCATTGACGCGCTCTAAGCCCTTGAGCGTCTCGGTGAACCGCACCGGCGGCAGGTCGGGAGCGTCCATGATCTCCGGCTGCCGGTGGCGGCTGCTGAGATCAGTCAGCATGATCGGGAATTTCCGGTCACGGCAGCGCGGCGGCGGCCGCATCGAAGCCTACGATCATCCCGCATAGCACGTCGATGCCGTGCCCCTGAATCCGGCGGACGCGCTCAAGCAGCGTGCCGGCACTCGGCCGTACATTCTGAACCTTCTTGGTTCGAGCAGCGAGTCTTCATTCGGGCTTTCGATGCCGATGAACACGCTCTGGAAATTGGCGAGCCCCATCAGCTCCATGAGCTCATCGTCCTCGGCGAGGTCGATCGAGGCCTCGGTGAACAGGGTCAGCGGATAGGCGCGTTGCTGCTGCCATTGCACGATATCGCGCAGGATCGGCTTGATCGCCTTTTTGTTGCCGATCAGATTGTCGTCCACCACGAAAATGATGCTGAGCCCGGCGCGGTGAAATCCTTCGAGCTCGGCGAGAACCTGCGCGCTGGTCTTGAGCCCTGGGCGTCGGCCGAACGTCACGATGATGTCGCAGAATTCGCAGGTGAAGGGGCAGCCGCGCGAAATCTGCATGCTGCCGAACATGTAGCGGTCGGTCTTCAACAAATCGATGCGCGGCAGCGGTAGCCGCGTCACATCGGTCTTCTCCTGCTGCTCATAGCGGCTCTTGTGGCGGCCCTGCTCCCAGCGCGGGACACGCGCTCGAAATCGATGTCCTCGACGTTCTCGTCGATCAGCGTTACGTCGTGATGGTCAGGCACGAGGGCCGCAAGCAAAGCGAGGCACGCGACAGGAAGGTTCGCGCGCTTCACCAACAGGCCGATGCAATGCTCCATGCCCCAAAAGGAGATGTCGAAACGCGGATTGATGATGACGATATCGGCCATGATCGCTTACTGGAACGACCTTATCGCAAAAATATGGCGCTTCGGCCCGCCCGGAACTGCCTCGCTTCGAACCTACCCTTTATAGCCCTTCGCATCTCGGAGGAATGAGGTTTGACCGCGCAATCGGTTGACGTTCTCGTGATTGGCGGCGGCATTCATGGCGCCGCCGTCGCCCGCGACGCCGCCGGCCGTGGGCTGAAAGTAATGCTGGCCGAGAAAGGCGACTACGCCTCCGCCACCTCCTCGGCCTCCTCCAAACTGATCCATGGGGGCTTGCGCTATCTTGAGCAGCTCGAGCTTGCGCTCGTGCGCGAATCCCTGGTCGAGCGGGCCGGCCTGCTCAAGACCGCGCCGCATCTCGTGGAGCCGCGTCGCTTTCTTCTGCCGATCTATGGCTGGCAGAAGCGCCCGGCCCTTCTGCTGCACGCGGGTCTCGCCCTGTATGACCTTCTGTCGATCGGGGATGGGCTGCCGCCAGGCGGACGCCTCAGGCCACAAGAGATCGCGGCACTTCCGCAGCTCCGCCGCGAAAATCTTAATGCCGTGCTCCACTATCATGACTGCCAGACCGACGATGCGCGTCTCGTGCTTGCCGTGCTGCTCGATGCGCGCGCCCGCGGCGCCGACATTCTCAACCGGCGCGCAGTGACCGCTATCGAGCACCTCGCCAACGGCTATACAATCGAGCTCGACGAGCGTGGGGCGAAGCGGCGGGTCGATGCGCGCTTCATCGTCAACGCCGCCGGCCCCTTTGTCGCCGCCGTGGATGCGATGAGCAGCGTTTCCCCTCTGCCGCGGCCTTTGCGGCTCGTGCGCGGCAGCCACATCGTGCTGAACATGCCGGACCCGCCACAGAGCGACGCGTACACATTGCAGGACACCGAAGAGCGCGTGATCTTCGTACTGCCCTGGCTTGATCAGCGTTTCCTTATCGTCGGCACCACCGAAGTGCCGGAGCAAGGCGACCCTGCGAGGGCCGCGTGTTCGGCCGCGGAACAAGTCTATCTGCTCGACGCCTATAACCGATATTTCGCGGGCTCCGATGGTCCGGCCAGGGTCAGCGATGTGATTTGGAGCTTCGCCGGCGTGCGCGCTCTGCAAGACCACGGCGAGCGAAAGCCGAGCCGCCTGACGAGGCGCCCTGCTCTTGCCAGCGTCGCCAACGGTACAGGCGGCTTCATCACCCTTTATGGCGGCAAGCTCACCACGCATCGCGCGTTCGCCGAGGATGTGCTCAAGACGCTGCAAGAGCTGGGAGCCAAAATGGGCAGCCCTTGGACCAAGGACGTTCCGCTCTATGGCGGCGGCGAATCACGCGCGTCGCTTCTGTCCCTTGTCGCCCGAGGTCCGCGAGCCCTCTCCCGTGAAACCTGCCATCGCTGGGCCTTCACCTACGGCGACCAGATCGAGAGACTCTATGAGAGGGTCTTGCGCGATCCGTACCTCGCGCAAGAGATCGCCACCGGCGTTACGCTTGCAGAGCTCGTTTATGCTGCGGAGGTCGAGGACGCCATGACGGCGGAGGACTTTCTGCTTCGCCGCACCAAGTTGCACCTGCTGCTCGATGAGCCCGGGCGCGAGGCTGTCCGAGCCTGGCTCGAAAGCAAGAGATGATTCTCTGCGTGCAGAAGTGTATAATACAATCTAAAGTAAAACATTGGATCGCGTCTTTCGCGGCGGGGCACCATGGCGAAATTTACCGTGCGCAAAGGCAAGCGCTATTGGGCCGCCATCTCGCTCGGCTGGCTGGAGTCGTGGGCAAGCAACGACACGGTTGCGCAAAAGATCGCCAATGCCGGCTTTGCTGAAGTCGAATTCACCGGCGACGCCGCGAGCGCGAGGCCAAGGCACTTTGGCCGCTTGACGATGCGACTGCAGAGATCCCCAGCCAAATCAGCAAGATAGTCGAAATCGCCTGACCAAGCCGCGGAGGCGCATCCGTCAGGCTGCTGCCACCTTCAGCAAAGTTCCGTCGCAGCCAAGAACGCGAACGCGGGTTCCCTTCGGCAGCTCAGGGCCTTGCACGCGCCAGATCGAGTCCCCGATCTTCACGCTGCCACGTCCGTTCACGATCGGATCGACAAGGTCGTAGCACTGGCCGATATGCTGAACGGCGCGCTCGTTGAGCAGCGGACGCTCGCTTTCAAGCGGGGATGCTTGCGCAGATATTTCAGGGCGATGAGCACGGCCGCAAGCGACAGCAGGCAGAACCACACAAGCTGCCACTGCCAGCTGATATCGAAGGCAAAAGCGAGGACGCCAGTGATTGCGGCAGCAAAGCCGAACCACATGAAGAAGATTCCCGGGGACGTCACCTCGAGCACGAACAGGATCGCGGCGAGGATCATCCAACTCCAGCCACCAAGATTGGCGAAGAGGCTGCTCATGAGGACGTCCCGTTACACCGAAGGGACGGCGCCGCCGGGGCGGACCCGCAGCGTCGTGGTCGCTGGTGCGGGGGGCGAAGCTGAATTGCCGCCACGGTCGCCGAAGGCCTCGCGCGCGATCTCGCCCACGCCGGCGACAGCGCCGATCACCGAGGTCGCCTCGATGGGCAGGATCAGCACCTTCTGGTTCTTGGCCTCGGCAAGCGCCTTCAGCGCGCCGACATAGTTGTTGGCGACGAAATAGTTGATCGCCTGCACGCTGCCTTTGCTGATCGCCTCGCTGACCACCTCGGTCGCTTTTGCCTCGGCTTCCGCGGAGCGCTCACGCGCCTCGGCATCGCGATAGGCGGCCTCGCGGCGTCCCTCAGCGGCGAGGATCTGCGCCTGCTTAGCGCCTTCTGCGGTGAGGATGGCGGCTTGGCGCTCGCCTTCGGCGACGAGGATCGTGGCGCGCTTGTCGCGCTCCGCCTTCATCTGCCGCGCCATGGAGTCCACGAGATCGCGCGGCGGCTCGATGTCCTTGATCTCGATGCGGGTGACCTTGACTCCCCAATTGGACGTGGCGTCGTCGACCACCTTCAGCAGGCGGTGATTGATCTCGTCGCGCTGAGAGAGGAGCTCATCCAAACCATCGAGCCCATCACCGTGCGGATATTGGTCATGGTCAGGTTGAGGATGGCGGTCTCCAGATGCGTCACCTCGTAGCTCGCCTGTGCGGCGTCGATCACCTGGAAGAAGGCGATGCCGTCCACTTTCACCATGGCGTTGTCCTTGGTGATGACCTCCTGGCTCGGCACCTCGACTACCTGCTCCATCACGTTGAGCTTGCGGCCGATGCGGTCGATGAACGGGACGATGAGGGAGAGGCCCGGCCTGAGCGTGCGCGTATAGCGGCCGAAGCGCTCCACCGTGTAGTTCCAGCCTTGCGGTACGACTTTGACGCCCGCCGCAAGCACGGCGATGCACAGAACGAGCAGGACGAGGACGAAGATGTTGAAGCCGAGCATGGCACCCTCCTAGAGGTGTCGGGCGAGTGTGTTGGCGATAGCGCACTCGACCGTCCATCGGCAGCCGATAGATGGGTGCACGTGGCCCCAAATTTAAGGGGCCTTCAGCGGTAAGAGCTTCGCGATTTCATTGGCGGCGGCACGGGCGGCGGCGTCGGCGGCGACGCCCCATTTCTTATCGAGCGAGCCTTTGCGCACGAGCTTGGTCTGCGACACCCCGCCAAGCGTAGCGCCGTCGGGCCCAAAGATGGTCCAATCGATGCGCACGGCCTGCTTGCCGCCCTTTGCCGCCGTCACTTTGACGATACCCTCAACCGAATAGACGTTGGCGGAAAGGGCTGTGACCTGCTTCACGCCGGCGGCAGAGAGGCGCTTGGCAAGGGCCGCGCTCAGCGCCTGTTCCCCGTCGCCCGGAGCGCCGGCGACAGAGATGTAGGCGAGCGGCGCTTCCTTGGTCTCGGTGAGCGCCGCAGATTTGGGTGTTTCTTTTTCGGCACTAAGTGTCGGCTCTGCGAGCAAAGCGGAGAGTAGAGCGCAGCAGAGCACGGTCGCAGCGCCACGGTTTGACATCGACGGACCCTAACATGCCTTCTTGGCGTGCCGGAGCTCGACGAGCTTGCGGTCGATGGCGGCCGCCCAGTCTCCCGTGGCAATGGCGACATTCCGCCCATAGGTGCCGGCGACAAGATTGAGCGCGGCAATCGCCGGCGCGACCGACTGAATGCCGGCAAGCAGCCGCTGGTCGTTCTCAGCCTTCTCCTTTTCCAGCATCGCGATCTGCCGGTCGATGCGCGCGCAATTGGGTTTGACCGCCTCGATCTCGCGCATGGACATGGGCGGGGCGCATCCCCCGAGGACAACGCTTGTCCCCAGCAGAAGCAGCCTCAGTGCGTTTATCGTCCTCGCCCGCCGCGAGGTGTCAGACTAAGCCCAGCCCTTCAGCTCGCGCTCGATCAGATGCAGCAACACGCGGATGCCTTCCTCGCTGTCGTTGAGGCAGGGAATGAAGGTGAAGTGCTCGCCGCCATGCTCGTGAAAGATCTCCTTGTTCTCCTCGGCGATCTCTTCG
>DASZGQ010000115.1:0-10475 GCA_035938735.1 Methyloceanibacter sp. | reverse complement strand
CGAGGCTCATCACCTCCGTGCCCTGGTCGATGTCCTTCAGTACGCTCCCATTTGCCAGATCCCAGAACTCTATAGTGCCGTCGAGCGCGCCAGAGGCGACCTGACCGTCTCTTAGCGAAACGGCAAGAGCGATCACCTTGTCAGTGTGACCGGTCAATGTCGAGACGAGCGTACCGTTGCTCGCATCCCAAAGCTTGAGCGTATCGTCGTCGCTCGCGGTAACGACCCCGGAGGAATCGGCGGTGAAGTCGCGCGGCGTTCACGTCGCCCTTGTGGCCGGTGAGGCGATGTAGCGATTTGCGGCTCGCGACATCCCAGCTGATGGCGGTGTCGTCGCTGGTCCCCGAACCAGACGCTCGCCGTCCGGCGAGAAGTCGAGTGAAAGCACGGCGTCGTCGTGGCCTTCGAGGAGGCCGATCAATGTCCCTTCGTTGAGGTCATAGAGCCTGATCGGCTCGGGCTGACCGGCTGCGCCGGTCCGACCGCCGGCGGCGAGCAGGCGCCCATCCCGGGAGAGCGCGAGCGCGTAGATCTTGCCCGGGTCACCCTCACCGATCTCGCCGCGGATGGTACGCACGATGCGCCCCGACTCCACATTCCAGACGCTGATGTGGTCTTGTCGTCGCTAGCCGAGATCAGCTTGCTTCCGTCCGTTGTGAACACGATGCTGCGGATGAGCGCCATGTGGCCCTTGGTGTCGAGCTCGAGATACGGCCCCTCCTCCGCGCTTGCTTTGCCGGGCGCGAACATCAAGAGGAGGAGCGCCGCCCAAAAATGCACGCGCCATCGCTTGGATCCGCCTTGGCGGCTGAGGGCTTGCTCGGACATTGGCGTTGCGAACCTCCGCGGCAAGAGATCGCTCTTTCTCGCTGAACTCGCTCGTCGCCTATGCCGCACTGGCCATCGTCCTGCTATTCGCGCTCGCCGCCCACGCAGAGGATCTGAAGCCTTCTGCCGAGACAAAGGAGGGGACGCGCCAGATTGTCGTCGAGGAGCCAAGGGTAAAGACGCCACGCCGGCCCCCGAGAGCGTTGTGCCTGCGAAGGGCGAAGATGCCGGCGAGCCGGGGAAGTCCGCGGAGGCCGCCTCTGCCGATACTCCGGTCAAGACCACCTCGCCCGCGCCAGATGCCCCTGCCGCCGAAGCCGCTGCCGCTCCCCAGCCGGAAGCCGCACCGCGGCCCAAGCCCAAGGCCTACATCGCCTATGTTCGCCCGTACCGCATTGGCTACAGCTATCGCCGCGCCTATCACCACTGCGACTGATCCCCCAACTGAGTGCGTCATGGCCGGGCTTGTCCCGGCCATCCGCGTCTTAGGGCCAGATACCTGCTAAGGACTGCCCGCAGCTTCCAGCTCGCGCGCAGCCTTTGACTCGCGCTCAAGGCCGATGGGCTCAGCGCGGATCAAGCCGCGCACCGAATTGCCGAGATAGATGCGGTCGGCGCGGGCAAGGTCGGCGAGGGTCAATACTGCTTCGCTTGCGGCCGCGCGCGGCAGGTCGATAAGCTCCTCGCGCAAGGTGCCGGGCAGGAGGCCACAGGTTAGCGCCGGCGTGAACAGGCGCCCATCATGCTCGATGAACAGATTGGTGCGGGTGCCTTCGGTCAGCTCGCCTTTCTTATTGAGGAAGACCACTTCGTCGCAGCCGGTCAGAGCCTTCTGGCGTTCCATCTCGCGGTCGTAGAACTGACGCCGCGTGGTCTTGTGGAAGAACAGCGGGTCCTTCTCGTCGACGCGCTGGTCGGAGATCGCGAACCGCCACACGGTGTCCCTGGAGGGAAGCTCGATCCTGGTCGAGCTGACCGTAATGGCGCCGTCGTCGGCGAGCAGCAGCCGCACCATGTGCACGTCGCCGTCGGGCTTCTCGACTTCGGTGGAGAGCGCGCCGAGCACTTTGCCGCGCTCGAAGGGATAGCCGAAATGGGTGGCGGAGGATTGCAGCCGCACGAGGTGGCGCTCCAGCAGATGGAAGCCAACACCCCGCTCCCAGCGGATGGTTTCGATCAGCTCGAAGGGCGCGTCAGCCTTGGTGAGGAACTGCGCCTTCAACAGGCATTCCTCGAATTCTGCATCGGCCTTAGAATCCGAGACGACGCCGGAGCCGATCCCCATCTCACCTGCACCGCCGGCATCGATGAACAGGGTGCGGATCGCAACGTTGAACTGGGCGTCGCTGTTCGGCCCAATATGACCGATCGCGCCGGTGTAGACGCCGCGAGGGTAGGCCTCGAGCTCGCGGATGATTTCCATGGCGCGGACCTTCGGCGCGCCCGTCACCGAGCCGCATGGGAACAGGGCCTTGAGCATGTCCTTGAGCCACATATCGGCGCGGAGCTCGGCGATGATGCCCGAGGTCATCTGATGCACAGTGCGGTAGGTCTCGACGGTGAACAGGTCGGTGACCTCGACCGAGCCGATCTTGGCGATGCGGCCGAGATCGTTGCGCAGCAAATCCACGATCATCAAATTCTCGGCCCGCTGCTTCTCGTCCACGGTCAGCCAGGTCTTAAGGCGGGCGTCCTCCCGCGGCGTGCGTCCGCGCGGCGCGGTGCCCTTCATCGGCCGGCTCGTCACGTGCCTGCCCTCGCGGCGGAAGAACAGCTCCGGCGAGAGCGACAACACGTTGAAACCGGCAGCACTGATCAGCGCCCCATATTCCACCCGCTGCTTGCGCCTGAGCCCCGCGTAGAGAGCGACCGGATCGCCAGAGAAGGCGAAGCGATATTTCAGCGTGAGGTTGATCTGATAGACGTCGCCGGCGGCGATGTAGTCCTGCACTTGCCCGAAGGCGCGCGTGTACTGATCGCGCGTCCAGGAAAGTTGCAAATCCGAGATGGTCGAGCCATCCAGAGCGCCGTTGCCGTCGAGCCAGCGGCGGGTTTCCGCATCGTTGAAGCGGCGCGGCTCGCGGAAAAGGCCAATCCACAACAGCGGCTGCTGCCGATCCTGCGGCAACAAGGCGTGCAACTTCGGCTCCAGGCAATAACCGAGCTCGTAAGAAAAGAAGCCGGCGGCGTGGAGGCCGCGCTTAAGACCCTCGGTGATGGCGTCGAGCCCGGCTTCCACCTCGTTTCGCTCATGGACAGCGACGACCCGCTCAGGCTTCTCGAACAGCAAGGTTCTGCCGGCAGCGCCTGGCGTGGTCGCCGTCAGACTGTCGTCGAGGAGAATGAGGGGGGTGGCGGTCATTTCACCCTGCTGATCCGCTTAGGCGCCGAGCATAGCCCTTATGGGAGCAAAGCACGTCAACGTCGAGGAATTTTGGCCTCAGGCCAGGATCAGCATTTCGCCCTTGCCGAGCACGGCCATGTCGCCGATCAGCCGGCGGGCGCGGTAACCGACCTTGAAGCGGCCATCGGTTGCCTTGAGCTCCCTGTCCAGCAGGCGGAGCCAGTTGAAATCGAGCGTGCCGCAGTCACCAAAGGTCGGCAGCAGGTCCTTCGGCTCCTTGTCGAGGATGAGCGAACCGCGGCGTAAGCCGTAGCCGGCCCATCGGCCGATGCGGCCCTTGAGCAGGATAGTGCCGGCGATCATCCGCGCTGCGGTGTAGTCACCGGCGCCACCGCGCCCGATGATGAGGCCACGGCGCATCCGCTCGCCGAGGAGCGGGCCGGCCTTGCCGCCAATCGAGAGCCTTCCGCCGCGCATGCCGTGAGCCTCGCCGACCGCCACGCCGCCTGCCTTCTCTCCGGCATTGCGGGCGATGTCGATCTTGCCGCCGCGCATGCTGGCCCCGGCCAAGGCTCCGGCCGATCCATTCACCGCAATTTTCCCGGCGCGTATCTTGGCGCCCAGATAGGCACCGGCGTCGCCGTCGACGACGATTTCCCCCTTGGTCAACCCCTGCCCGATGCAATCACATTTCTCATCGGTGCCGACGAAGCGAAGCGTGGCGGCGTCGGTGCCCTTCAGCTTGAACACGTCTCCCACAGTGAGCACCTCGCGCGCGGTGCCAATGGCGATGGCCTGGATGTCTTTGGACTTCATGCCGGCGACCCCCGCCGGCGTTAGCGGTGAAAGGTCGAGCCGCTGATTGGGCTCGGTTCGAAGCTCGAGCGTCAACGCACTCACGCGATGATCTCCTTGAGGTGGAAATGATGGGGCCCGAGATTGCCGCCATAATTGCCGGCGGTGATGTGGGTGATGCCCTCGCTCGCGCCGCCCTTGGCGATGGCAAAGATGCCGGCGCGCATCGCCTTGGCGATGGCAGGAGCGGTCAGGCCGTCAATGACGATCTCCATAGCCGCCTCAACATTAAGAGGCAGCGCCGTGTTCACCGCGGCTTTGAGCGTCGGGCAGTAGGCGTCGTTAGTCGAGGCGATCTGACCCTTATACTTGGAGCCGACTTTCGAGCCAGAGCGCACGATGCCGCCGGGGAACGGCGCGATCACGTCGGGCACCTCGCCGATCGCCTTCACTGCGCGCTCGCAAGCGGACAGCACGGCGCGGTGCGAGCGGCCAAGCACGATTAGATTGCCGCCACCCACGGCCTTCTTGGTGAGCCCCGTCGTCTGCTCGCAGACGAATTCGCCGTCCATGACAGGGATGCGCCAGAATCGGCGACCGCCGATCATCTTGGACATCTGCCAGCCGTCGCCGAAGAAGCGGAGTGAAGCGCCGAGCTTCAGCTTTTTCTCGCCTTCGAGCCCGGCGAAACAGGCGGAGCCCGGACTTGTCAGCACACATTGGCCGACGCGGTTCCGCAGCTGCCGCTGCAGCTTCTCGGTCTCCATGGCGAAGATCAGCACCGCCACGCCGGGTCGCCCGTCGAGCGTCTCGTCGGGGGTGAGGAGGCGCTCGATGCCGGCTTCGGCGCCGCAGGCAATCACCGAGGTGGCGAACCCTGTCATGGTCTGAGCGGCAATCAGCGCCCATTTCTGCGTCAGCGCGGTGATGATGATGCGCGTGCCGACCATGGGAAAGGCTTCGGCAAACGTCTCGACGATCTCGACGCCCTTGATTTTCAGTTTAGGCATGGCACCGTTTGGAACTGATCTTTGGCGGGATGGCGGCGAAGCCCGGCACGCCGCCATGGGGCCGCACCATTAAACAGGTGCCTTTCCCCGCGCAAGCGCGCGAATATCGCGGCCGTCGTGCGTTTCCGATCAGTGGCAGCGGGAAGCCTTACTTCCTCTCAGTGGCAGCGGGAAGCCTTACTTCTTCGGCTTGTCGTGCTTGATATAGGCGAAGCGGATGTCGTCGGCAGGGGTGCCTTCCAGCGGGCCGCCCTCGAGCGCCGGCTGCCAGTGGACCACGTCCTCGATCTTTTTGGCGAGCGCGAAGTCCTTGTCGGTGATGCCCTTGGCGGCGTGGTTCATCAATCGAACCTCCACCCAGGCATAGGAGGCGGTGATGTCGGGGTGATGCCAGGCGACCTCGGCGAGATGGCCGACGGCGTTGATCACCATCAGCGTCCCTTTCCAGCTGTTGGTGCGGTAGCGGCGCCGGATCCAGCCGCCTTCGAGATACCAAAGGGGCAGCTCTTTCTTTAGCCGCTCCTCAACCTCCGCATCGGTGTAAGTTCGCTCAGAAGTTGCCATCAGGGCGATCTTTTGAAACAGTGCAGCACTGTCCTGCACCCGCAAGCATATCCCAGAGGCTTCGAGCCAACAATGGAAGAGGCCTTGCGTCCCGCGTGCACAGGCGCCGATAGGTTTGCGGCGCCATGCGACCTCGTCGCGGTAAGCACCAGTGCGCGCCTACATTTCGGCTTTCTCGATCCAAGCGGACGAGGCATCCGGCCTTTCGGCAGCTTCGGCCTCGCCATCGACCGGCCGAAAACGATACTAACGCTATGCCGTGGCAGCAGATTCCAAGTCACTGGCGCGGAGTGCGCACGCGCTGAGCCCTATCTCCGCTCGATCGCCGCAAGCTTCGGGCTTACCTGGTCCTATCATCTGCATCTCGACGAGGTGATCCCGGCGCATGCAGGACTCGGATCAGGCACGCAGCTTGCGCTCGCCATCGGGTCCGCCGTCGCGACATTGGAAGGCTTGCCGCTCGACCTGAACGAGATTGCCGCCCGCCTCGACCGGGGCAAGCGGTCCGGTATCGGCATCGGCACGTTCGGACAAGGCGGCGCGGTGCTCGACGGTGGTCCCGTCGACGGCACGCTTCCTTCGGTGCTCTGCCGCCTTTCCTTTCCGAGCGCGTGGCGCGTGCTGTTGATCTTTGATCCGGCAGAGACCGGCGTGCATGGGGCGGACGAAGCCGCGGCCTTCGCCGCGCTGCCGGATTTTCCCGAGGCGGAGACCACGGATCTCACCCGGCGCATTCTGCTCGGCGCCATGCCGGCGCTCGCCGAAGAGGACTTCAACGCCTTCTGCGAACAGGTCGGGTACTTGCAGAAAAAGATGGGCGCCTACTTCGCGCCGCCGCAGGGTGGGCCTTACGTCAGCGCTGGCGTCGCCGCCGTACTTGAGGGTCTTGCCGCCAATGGGGTCACCGGGCTCGGGCAAAGTTCCTGGGGCCCGACGGGCTTTGCCTTCGCGCAATCAGAAGGCGAAGCCCAGGCGCTGGTCGCGGCCGCGCGTGCGCACGCGGGCTTGGCCAAGCTGCGCCTAGAGCTTGCGCGCGGGCGCAACGAACCGGCCGTCATCGAGACGCGCTGATGCCGCATTCTTAATCTTCACCGCTATTGAATCGCTTTGCCGTCACGCCCCTTGTGGTAAAGCGAACCGGCCCAAAACACGGAGACCTGAGACCATGGCGCATCCAAGCATCCTGCACATGATCACGCCGCTCAAGCATATGAGCCCGTTCGACGTGAACATGGCGCTCGATGCTGGCTATGACGCCGCAATCCCTTATACGTCGGTGACGGTCGAGGATGTGACCGGTCTCGTGCAGGACGCGATCTTCTCCCGCGGACCGGAGGGCGTGAAGCGCACCGGTATGTTCATCGGTGGAAAGCGCGCGATCGAGGCGCTGGACATGATGAAGCGCGCCAAGGCGGCAATGGTGCCGCCGTTCGAGATCTCAGTGTTCGCCGATCCCGCAGGCTCCTTCACGACCGCCGCAGCCATGGTCGCTTGCGCGGAGACGGCGCTCAAGAAACAATTCTCGACGGAGTTCCAGGGCAAACGCGTGGTCGTGTTTGGCGGCACCGGCGTGGTCGCTTTCGCCTCCGCGGTGATCGCCACGGTCGAGGGCGCCGAGGCGACACTGGTCGGCTACGATGGACCTGAGCGCGTGCGCAAACTCGCCGAGGAAGCCAATTCCCGCTTCCAGGTCAATCTCCGCTACGCCGACGGCTCGACCGAGGAGCAGAAGACGGAGCTTGTGCGCGGGGCGCAAGTCATCTTCTCGGCTGGGCCGGCCGGGCGCAGGCTGCTCACCACCGAGCAATTGAAGCAGGCGACCGATCTTCTCGTCGCAACCGACGTCAATGCCGTGCCGCCGGCGGGCGTAGAGGGCGTCGGCGTGAACGACAACGGCGTGCCGATCTCCCGGACCAAGGCGGTCGGCATTGGGGCGCTCGCCGTTGGCAACATTAAGTATAAGACTGAGGCCGGCCTGTTCGACCAGATGATCAAGTCGGAGAAGCCGATTTATCTTGACTTCCGCGACGCCTACGCCCTTGCCCAGAAGCTCTCTGGCTGACGGCGCAACCCTGCTCGTCGCCGCGGTCTCAGGACGCGCTCTCGCGGCCGCCGCGAGGAGAGCGGGCTACGTCCCGCTGGTCGCGGATTTCTTCGCCGATGCCGATACCAAGCTGATCGCGCAGGCCTGCCGCAAGCTCGACGATTTGAGGCGCGGGTTCCGGTGGAAGACCATCGCGCCAGCGCTCGACGTTTTGGCACAGAACGCTTCTGCGCCGCCCGTCGGCGTGGTCTACGGCGCGGGGTTCGAGGATCGCCCTGCCCTGCTCGCCAAGATCGCCGAGCGTTGGCCGCTGCTCGGCAACGACGCAAGCGTCATGGCGCGGGTCAAGGCGCCCGATATGTTCTTCGTGGAGCTTGCTCGCCTTGGCGTCCCCCATCCAAGGACCGTCACCGCTCCCTCGAAGGCGGGAGAAGGCTGGCTTGCTAAGCGCCGGGGCGGCGCCGGCGGCAGCCACGTCGCGACAAGTCACGTCGCGGCGAGCAAGCCCGGCAAGGGTAAGATGGCTGGAGGCCACCTATATTTCCAGGAGAAGGTGGAAGGTCGGCCGGTCTCGGCCCTGTTCGTGGGTGCTGGGGCAAGCGCGTGTGTGCTCGGTTTCAGCGAGCAATGGGCCGCGCCGACCCGTCAGGCCAAGTGGCGCTATGGAGGCGCCGCGCGACCTGCCGAGCTCAAGCCGGGCCTGGAGGCAAGATTGACCGATGTCGTGGAGCGAGTGGTCCCACGTTTTCAGCTTCGGGGCCTCGGAAGCGCTGATTTTCTGGTGAACGACGACGAGCCGTGGCTGCTCGAAATCAATCCGCGGCCAGGCGCCACGCTCGATATTTTCGACAGCGAGGCAGAGCCCCTACTTCGCTTGCACCTCGAGGCTATGCTAGACAACCGGCTTCCGACTGTTCCCCTCGCCCTGCCGGCGGCGACCGCCGCCGCTATCGTCTACGCAACGGAGCCCATCACTGTGCCAAAAGCCATGGCCTGGCCGGAGTGGACCGCCGATCGGCCGAGTAGCGGGGAACGCATCGACAAAGACCGCCCGATATGCACTGTGTTGGCCCAGGCCGAGACTGGGCCCGAGGCCAGGCTGCTCGCTATCGACCGAGTTTCGACCATTTTGACTGCCTGCGCCGGCGAATAAGGAGAGACAGAGTGGACGTGATGAACGAGGAGACCCTGGAGGCTCGGAGCCAAACCAAATGGCCAAGCGTCAATCGAGAGGTCGTCCCTCTCGTCGACGCCCTGACCCGCGACGCTCAGGCCTTGCGGATCGATGTAACGCAAGGGCCCCTTGGGGAAACTCTGATCGATTGCGGGGTACGCACCGTCGGCGGCTTGGAAGCCGGACGCCGCATCGCCGAAATCTGCCTCGGCGGCCTTGGGCGCGTGTCGCTCGAAGCCGCGGACCCCTCGTCCGCCTGGCCCTTCATGGTGACCGTGCATACAAGCCAGCCGGTGCTTGCCTGCCTCGGCTCGCAATATGCGGGCTGGAGCCTTTCGGTCGAGGATAAGGGCAAAAAGTACCATGTGCTGGGATCCGGCCCAGCGCGCGCGCTCGGATCCACGGAGAAACTGTTCGATGAGCTCGGCTATCGCGACCAGGCCGACAGCGCCTGCCTCGTACTCGAAGCCGATCGTGCCCCTCCCGTCGCGCTCGTGGAGCATGTGGTTAAGGCCTGCAAAGTATCGACCGACGCGCTCACCATCATCTATGCGCCGACATCGAGCCTCGCCGGGACCGTGCAGATCGCAGCGCGCTGCCTCGAGGTCGCGCTGCACAAGACGCATGAGCTTCATTTCCCCCTGCATCACATCGTCGATGGCATGGCAACGGCGCCCTTGCCGCCGCCGGCGCCGGGCTTCGTCGCCGCCATGGGCCGCACCAACGACGCCATCATCTATGGGGGCCGCGTGCAGCTCTATGTCTCGGGCTCGGCCAAGGCAGCGAAGGGGCTCGCGGACCAATTGCCGAGTCTCAAGTCCAAGGACTACGGCAGACCGTTCGCTGACATCTTCGCCGCAGTGAAGGGTGACTTTTATGCCATCGACCGCATGTTGTTCAGCCCGGCCATGGTGACCGTCACGGCGCTCGAAAGCGGCGAAAGCTTCGAGGCCGGCCATATCGACACGGCGATCCTGTCCCGGTCTTTCTCTTCCTGATCCATGGCTGCCGAAATCGTCCTGTTCTGCGAGCGCAAGAAATGGCACGGGCGCAGCCTCGCGCGCGCCTTCAAGACCCGCGGGATCCGGCCGCTAACGGTGTCACTCGCCGCGTGCGGGTTCTCGACGGCGACCAGAACCGGCCTTTCCATCCCGGGGCTCGGCGATCATATGCCGAAGGGCGCGCTCGTGCTGTTCGTTCCGGGTGGCACCTTCGAGCAGGTGACCACTTATCTCGGCGTGCTGCACGCCTTGCGCGAGCTCGGCGTAACGGTATGGAACGATGCGCGCGCCATCGAGCGCTGTGTCGACAAATCCACGACCACCTTCTTTCTGCAAAGGGCTGACATCCCCACGCCCTGGACCTGGACCGGCGCAAGCCGAGACGAGGCTTGCGCGATAACCGAAGCCAAGCTCGCCGAGGGCCACAGGGTCGTGCAGAAGCCGCTGTTCGGGGCACAAGGCGAAGGCTTGCGCCTGATCACGACGCTCGACGATCTCGCCCTGCCGGAAGAGGTGAACGGCGCCTACTATCTCCAGGAGTTTATTCCGCCGGCAGACGGCATGCATCGCGACTGGCGGCTCTTCGTCTCCGCCGGCCGCGTGGTCGCCGCCATGATCCGGCATGGGGCAAGCTGGATCACCAACATCAGGCAAGGCGCGCGTGCCGAGGCCGCGATCCCATCGCAAACGCTCACCGATCTCGCATTGCGTGCAG
>DASZGQ010000114.1:0-3953 GCA_035938735.1 Methyloceanibacter sp. | reverse complement strand
GGTCATCTGCCGCTTAGCATAGCGGCGGCTCTCGGTCTTGGCTTTGGCGATGGCCTCGTCCAGGCTCGTGGCGCCTGAAAGACAGGCGCCAAGTTCGCGCACGCCATGGGCGCGCATGGCCGGCAGCC
The DNA here is from genome assembly GCA_035938735.1 of Methyloceanibacter sp. Taxonomy (GTDB): domain Bacteria; phylum Pseudomonadota; class Alphaproteobacteria; order Rhizobiales; family Methyloligellaceae; genus Methyloceanibacter. The sequence goes on along the minus strand of DASZGQ010000114.1, from coordinate 3,825 downwards.
CTGAATCGAGCTTGAGGCTCATCAATCTGCGCACTTCATCCAATGCACCTTGCTCGATCATGCGATCGAAACGGGCATCGATGGCATCGTAAAGCGGCCCCCGCTCCGGCGCGATCACGAGCCGCAGAGTTTCACCACGAGCGACCAGAGGAGCCGCGTTCCCGCCCTGCCACTCCGCAAGCGACACACCGGTCGCGTCGATGACCTCGAGCGCGCGCACGATGCGTTGCGGATCGGCTGGCGCAAGACGCGCCGCCGTGGCTGGATCGCGGGCGGCAAGCGCCTCGTGCAGGGCTTCCCGGCTCAACGCGTCGGCTTGTTCCCGCCAATGGGCCCGAACCTCGGCAGGAATTTCGGGAACCGGCGCGAGCCCCTCGGTGAGCGCTTTGAAATAGAGGCCGGTGCCGCCGACGAGGATCGGCACCCTCCCCTCTTCCCGCGCTTCAACAAGAGCCCCGGCCACGTCATCGAGCCAACGGCCGACGGAATAGGTTTCCGCCGCGGAGGTGGTGCCATAGAGGCGATGCGGCGCGCGGGCCACGTCGCCTCCGCCCGGCCGCGCCGTGAGCAGCTTGAGCTCGCGATAGACTTGCATGGAATCGGCATTGATGACGGTGCCGCAAAGGCGCTCGGCAAGCGCGAGTGCCGCTCCGGATTTGCCGCTCGCCGTGGGGCCAGCGACCAGAATCGCCGACACCGGCACGGGTCAGGCGACAGGCACCGCCACGAAGCGGAGTCCGCCCTTCGCGTCGGAGATGAGCAGCAGCACCGATTTCCGGCCTGACTTCTTCACCGCCGCCACCCTGGCCACGACTTCCTCGGGATCGTTCACCCGCTCCTGGGTGACCTCGACGATGACGTCGCCGGGCTTCACGTCTTTTTGGGCTGCGGGGCTATTGGCCTCGACGTCCGTGATCACCACGCCCTCGACGCCCTTGCCGATATGGAACTGCGTGCGGAGTTCGTCAGTGAGCGGCGCGATGGAAAGGCCAAGGAGTTCCTCATGGTCGGGCTCACCTTCATCCTGCTCGTCAGTGCCAGGTTTCGCCTCCGCCTCCGCCTGCTCGGCCTTTTCGACCTCCTCGGGAACCCTGCCGATGGTGACCGTGAGATGGATCACCTCGCCGTTGCGCTGGACCTCAAGGTCGACGGCCTTGCCGACCGGGGTCGAGGCAACCGCTCGCGGCAGGTTGCGCATGGTCTCGACCGGGTCACCGTCGTATTTGAGGATCGCGTCGCTCGGCTTCAGCCCGGCAGCCGCGGCCGGGCTGTCCGGCGTGACACTCGCTACGAGTGCGCCCACCGGCTCCTGCAATCCCATGCTCGTGGCGATTTCGCCCGTCACGTTCTGTACATGCACCCCGAGCCAGCCGCGCCGCGTCTCGCCGAATTGCTTCAGCTGGTGCACGACCTGCACGGCGCTGTTGGAAGGCACGGCGAAGCCGATGCCGATCGAGCCGCCGGTCGGAGAGATGATGGCGGTGTTCACGCCGATCACCTGGCCGTCCATGTTGAACAGCGGGCCGCCCGAATTGCCGCGGTTGATGGCGGCGTCGGTCTGCAGGAAATCGTCATAGGGACCGGAGTTGATGTCGCGCTTGGTGGCAGAGATGATGCCGACGGTAACCGTGCCGCCGAGGCCGAAGGGGTTGCCGATTGCCATCACCCAATCCCCCACCCGCATCTTGGAGGAATCGCCAAAGCTCGCCGCCTTCAGCGGCTGCTTGGGCTCGACCTTCAGAAGTGCGAGATCCGTCTTGGGGTCATGACCGAGGATCTTGGTGACCTTGAGCTTCGAGCCGTCGGTGAAATTGATGATGATCTCGTCGGCGCCTTCGATGACATGATTGTTGGTGACGATAAGGCCGGACGGGTCGATCACGAAGCCTGAGCCGAGCGAACTCACTTTGCGCTGCTGGCCTTCCTTCTTCTGGTCGTCGAAGAAATCATTGAAGAACTCCTCGAAGGGCGGGCCTTTCGGGCCCGGACCAGGCGGCACATGCTTCTCGGCGGAGCGCTTCAGCGTCTGGGTCGTGGAGATGTTGACCACGGTATTCTGCAACTCTTCGGCGATTGGAGCCACCGACTCCGGCCCGCGCGCCAGGCTCGCAGTGCTGAGCAGCGGCGGCACGGCAAGGAGCAAGGCGAGCGCGGCAGCTTTCACGCCAAAAGGCGGCAGCGCCTTCGCTTTGAGCCCGCGTGTGCACTCCGTCATCTCACCTGCTCCCATACGCCTGCATGTAACCCGCCATGTTAGCGCAAATCGCCGAAGCATGGCAGCGCGTGCCCGTTCATTGGCTGAGGACTAGCCGCGGACGAGCCAGACGATGGCAACGCCGAGCGCCACAGCCACGGCGCCGGCCACCCGCAACGAGGTCTCGGGCGCACCCGCGGTGGCTTCAAGCAGCTTCCGGCCGAGGCCGGGCCATAGCGACCACAACAGTCCCTCGATCACGAGAACGAGGCCGATGGCCACGACAAGATCGCTCATGGCGCCGGGGGCACCCCCTATTGGGCCGGCGGCGCCTTTTCACCGCCCTCCCCGGAGGTTGCCGCGTGCGGCTCGGGCTCGGACAACGAAGGTGTCACGGCCTCGGGCGAGGGCTTGGCCTCTGCGGGCGCCGTCGGATGCTCCCCGGGCTTCGCGCCGGCTGGCGCTTGTCCCGTTGCATCGTTGAAATATTTGAAGAAATCGGAGTCGGGGCTCAGCAACAATCGGGTATCGCTCGCGGGCAGCGCCGCCTCATAGGCCTGCATGGAGCGGTAGAAGCGAAAGAACTCAGGGTCTTTGTTGAAGGCCTCGGCATAGATGCGGTTCCGCTCGGCGTCGCCGTCACCGCGGATGCGCTCAGATTCTCCGGTGGCCTCGGCCTTGATGACTGTGACCTCGCGGTCTGCCGTGGCGCGGATGCGGCGCGCGGCCCCCTCGCCTTCGGCACGGAACTCCGCTGCCTGTCTCTGCCGCTCGGTTTGCATGCGCCGATAGATCGCCTGCATATTGGCCTCCGGAAGGTCGACGCGCTTGATGCGGACGTCGACGATCTGCACGCCGAACTCGCTTGCCTCCTGGTTGACCTGGCTCGCGATTGTGCGCATCAAACCTTCGCGTTTGTCGCGCACCAGGTCGGCGAAGCTCGCGCTGCCCAGCACGCGCCTCAGCGAGGCTTCGAGAATGGCGCCAAGCCGCGAGTTGGCGATGCGCTCGTCGCGCACGCTTTGGAAAAACAGCAACGGATCGGTGATCCGGTACCGCGCAAAGGCGTCCACCACGAGCCGCTTCTGATCAGAGGCGATGACCTCTTGTGAGGCGGTGTCGATGTCGAGGATGCGCTTGTCGAAATATTCGACGTTCTGGATGAAGGGGATTTTGTAGTGTAACCCCGGATCCGTGATCTCGCGCTTCGGCTTGCCGAATTCGAGCACGAGCGCCTGCTGGGTCTGATCGACCGTGAACAGCGTCAAATAGGCTACCACCGCGGCAATACCGAAGAGAATGAGGCCAGCGGTGAGACCGGTTCGGTTCATGGCTGGCTCTCCCCGGCCGGAGCCTGCGGAGCCTTCTTGGTGAATTCCGACAGAGGCAGATAAGGCACCACGCCGGATCCTGCTTTCTCATCCACGATCACCTTATCGGTGTCGGAGAGCACGCGCTCCATGGTCTCCAGGAACATGCGCTGCCGCGTCACGTCGGGCGCGAGCTTGTATTGCTGATAGATCTTGGTGAAGCGGTCGGCCTCACCCTTGGACTCGGCCACCACCTTGTCACGGTATCCTTGCGCCGCCTGCAGGATGCGCTGGGCCTCGCCCTTTGCCTCCGGGATGATG
>DASZGQ010000113.1:0-3965 GCA_035938735.1 Methyloceanibacter sp. | reverse complement strand
CAATGCTGCCGCCGGTGTTGAAGCGGTAGAGCACGTCTCCGGTCTTGGCGTCCAAAGCGAGAAAATCGTTGTCGAGGCCGCCGGTGAAGAGAGCCCCGCCGGAGGTCGCGGTGACGCCGGCGACGAGGGGCGTGGGTGATGCATATTTCCACCGCTCCTTTCCGGTCGAGGCGTCGAACGCAGTGAGCCAATCCTTCGCTTTTTCCAGCGGATCTGAGACGACGGCGCCGCCGTAATAGTGCATGACTTGCATGATGGGCGGGTCCTTGGGCGCTTTGCGGGAATATGCCGCACCAATCGACGGCCGGGACGAACAGAGTATTGCTTCCGGAATCGTAGGCCGGCCCGTTCCACTCCATGCCGCTGAGCAAGCCTGGGCAGCGATGCACCCCTTAGACAGTCGGAAGGGCATCGTCGTTCTCACGCGTGGTGATCGGCACCTCGTAGAACTGGTCATGGCTATCGCGGTCGAGCAGCCTGAGGAGACCGTCCTTGCCGCTCACCGTGATGACTTCGTGCTTCTTGCCGTCGATCGTTGTCTCGAACAACAAGCTGACCTGACTGAGGTCGGCGTCGTGCACGTAATGGGGAATGAATTGCTGATACCAGAGGAGCTTGCCCGTCTTGGCGTCGAGCGCCACCAGCGAGTCGGTATAGAGATCGGCGCGGCACGGGCAAGCGGTGCTGAGGGCTTCAATACGCCGCGCGCGGGGCGCCTAAGGGCCGCCCTAAAACTGCAGTCGGACGCGGGCCTAAGGCGCTCCGCGCATCCCTCCCTCGGGTCAAGCCGAGGGTAAGCATCCCTCCCGCACGCGGTGGGCGAGAAATCGTCTGCCGCGTCATGCCCAGAGGGAGGATGCGGTGACACAAGATCCCTCCCCCTAGAAGGGGGAGGGCGGGGTGGGGGTCAAGAAGGGCCAGATAGGACCGCCACCCGGCGCATTTCACGCGCGACCTCCCCCTTGCGGGGAGAGGAAAAGTGAGACGAAGGAGCCTTGACTCTCGGGCTTACGAGCAAGATATAAGGAGTTCTTTATATCCTTATCGGAACTGGTGCGGAGTGGTAATGGCATGAACTACCACGTCAAGGACATTGGCCTCGCCTCCTGGGGCCGCAAGGAAATCGACATCGCCGAGACGGAAATGCCGGGGCTGATGGCGGTGCGCGAAGAGTATGCCGCGCGCAAGCCGCTCAAGGGCGCGCGCATCGCCGGTTCGCTGCACATGACCATCCAGACCGCGGTGTTGATCGAGACGCTCAAGGGACTCGGCGCGGAGATCCGCTGGGCCTCCTGCAACATCTATTCGACCCAAGACCACGCCGCCGCGGCGATCGCCGCCGCCGGCATTCCCGTCTTCGCCTTCAAGGGCGAGAGCCTCGAAGACTATTGGGAGTACACCCACAACATCTTCGAGTGGGACGATGGCGGCACGCCCAACATGATCCTCGACGACGGCGGCGACGCCACGCTGCTTATCCATCTCGGGGTGCGCGCGGAGAAGGGCGACACCGCGTTCCTCGATCACGCGACCAATGAGGAAGAGGAAGTTCTGTTCGCCGCCATCAAGAAGCGGCTGAAAGCGAAGCCGGGCTGGTACTCGGAGATCGCCAAGAACATCCGCGGCGTCACCGAGGAAACCACCACCGGCGTGCATCGCCTCTACGAGATGCAGAAGAAGGGCACGCTGCTGTTCCCGGCGATCAACGTCAATGACAGCGTCACCAAGTCGAAATTCGACAATCTCTATGGCTGCCGCGAGAGCCTGGTCGACGGCATCCGCCGCGGCACCGACGTGATGATGGCCGGCAAGGTCGCCATGGTCGCGGGCTTCGGCGACGTGGGCAAGGGCTCGGCAGCATCGTTGCGCAACGCGGGCTGCCGGGTCCTCGTATCGGAGGTCGATCCCATCTGCGCGCTGCAGGCGGCGATGGAGGGCTTTGAGGTCACCACCATGGAGGATGCCTCCCCCCGCGCCGACATCTTCGTCACTGCCACCGGCAACAAGGACGTGATCACCATCGATCACATGCGCATACTGAAAGACCGGGCGATCGTCTGCAATATCGGCCACTTCGATTCCGAGATCCAGGTCGCGGCGCTGCGCAATATGAAGTGGGACAATGTGAAGCCGCAGGTCGACGAGATCGAGTTTCCCGACGGCAAGCGCATCATTCTGCTCTCAGAGGGCAGGCTGGTGAACCTCGGCAACGCCATGGGTCATCCGAGCTTCGTCATGAGCGCGTCCTTCACCAATCAGACGCTGGCGCAGATCGAGCTGTGGACTAACCCGAAAGCCTACGAAAGGAAGGTCTACACGTTGCCGAAGCAGCTCGACGAGAAGGTGGCGCGGCTGCATTTGAATAAGGTCGGCGCCAAGCTCACCAAGCTCACGGAGGAACAGGCCGACTATATCGGCGTGCCGGCAGAAGGCCCCTATAAGGCCGACTATTATCGGTACTGAGCGAACGCGGAGCCGAAGCGTCTTGCCATCGCGCTGTCATCGTCCTGGCAAGTTTGCGGCTGAACATGCGTGCCGCAGTGGGCAAGAGTCGCCGATGTGAGTAAGCTAGTGTGATTCGCATTGAAGGCTCGCGGGGGCGCGCCCGCTCAAGTCTGTGGCAGCGTTCAAGCACAACGGAGCGCGGGGGCCATGGGCGAAGAGTGGAGAGCACGAGGGACCATGCGAACCTGGGGAGGCGAGGCTGCACCGCTTGCGGGCTGGCCGGTGGCGTGTCTCTGCCTGGCCTTGCTGCTCGCCGCCGCCCTGCCCTTCACGGCCCACGCGGCCGATCCCCTAGTGCCGCTGAGCGGGGTGTACGACACCCGCATGTTGCTCACCCTCGGCATCACGCTCGGCATCATCGCCTTTTCCATCGGCAGCGCGCTGGCCTGCTTACGGGCTACGCAGGCTGCGCTGAAGGCGCGCGACGCGGCGACGCTCGAGGCAGAGCGCTACCGGGCAAGTGAGAACATGCTCGAGACGATCCTCTCCGCTGAGCCGCAGGTGCTCCTGACCTGGACGGCGGAGGACGGCCCGCGGGTGCGTGTGACCAACCTTCCCCATGGGCTTGGCGTGCCCACGGAGCCCAACCGGCTGCTGCGCTTCGAGGAGTGGCTCGACGAGGCATCGGCGGCGGAGCTGACCGAGGCCATGCAGTCTCTCGCCGATCGCGGCGAGGCCTTCAATCTGATGCTTCGCACTAAACGGCAGAAGCATGTCGAGATTGACGGCCGCGCGGCGGGCGGCATGATCACGCTGAAAGTGCGCGACCTCGCTGGCCAACGGCTCGAGCTTGCCGGCCTTGGCGAGCAGCACCGGAAGCTCGACACCGAGATCGCCTCGCTCCGCGCGCTGCTCGACGCCCAGACACGCGACGGGAAAGGGAGGCCCGCGGTCGAGACGCGCTTCCGCAGCTTCGACCGGCTGGCCACGGCCTTCGCCGTATTCGACGCCGACCAACGGCTCGCCCATTTCAACCAGGCCTATGTCGATCTCTGGCAGATCGACGCCAAATGGCTGACGACCCATCCCCGCGACGGCGAAATCCTCGATCGCCTACGCCAGTCGCGGCACCTGCCCGAAAAGGCAGACTACCGCGATTGGAAAAAGAGCTGGCTCTCGGCCTACGGCACCAATTCGCAGCGGGAAGATCAGTGGCACCTGCCTGACGGGCGCACGCTGCATGTGGTCGCCGACAGCGCGGCGGAAGGCGGCGTTACCTATCTCTACGAGAACGTCACCGAGCGGCTCGCGCTGGAAAGCCGCTACAACGCGCTGATCCATGTGCAGCGGGAGACCCTCGACACCTTGCGCGAGGGCGTGGCGGTGTTCGCCCCGAATGGGCGTTTGCGCCTGCACAACCGCGCCTTCGCCGCGATCTGGCGCTTGAGCCCGGCGCTGCTTGGCAGCGAGCCCCATATCGACGACGTTATCTTCGCCTGCCGGCCGCTCTACGACGACCC
>DASZGQ010000112.1:0-14356 GCA_035938735.1 Methyloceanibacter sp. | reverse complement strand
ATCGAGCACGGCACGCTGGCTCACCTGAAAGGTGAGGCTGTCGGCAAGGGCGCTGTTCTCCTCTATGAACTCGACAAGCTCGGGGAAGAAATCGTGGTCGAGCAGCGACTGGGCGGAGAGATTGCAGAACACGCCTTTGAGCCGCGACTCAGGTCCTAGCCGCCGCAACAGCTGCACACATTTCACCAGCATGACATTGTCGATGCGGGGCATGAGGTGCTCGCGCTCGGCGAGATGCAGATAGCTTGCGGGCTGCATGAACTCGTCACTGTCGGTGCGAATACGGGTCGACGCGTCGTAATAGCGGAGCTTGCGGTCAGGCAGCGTCACGATCGGCTGCAGATAAAGGTCAAGCCGGTTCGCCTCGATAGCCTCGCGCAAGTCTTGCAGCATAGCGTCATCCGGAGCGGTCGCCGCCTCTGCGACCGGCGCTGGCTCAGGCGAGACCATGATGATCTCGTCGGCCGCCACCGCGGGCCCCGTCGCGACAACGACGGTGTCCTCGGTGACGACGACCGTCTCGTCGGCAAGCAGGTCGACGGCCTTGTCGTCTCCCTCGGCGGCCTCGTCCTCCGCAAGTCCGGTCGGGTCGTCGCCAAGCTCAGCCAGCGTTACGCGCTCCAAACGCTCCTCGAGCCTCAGCGGAATTTCCGAGGTCTCGGCCAGGTCCTCGGCGGCCGCAGCAGCGAACGCCGGCGATGCCGCCATCAACTCGCGCGACAAGTCCTTGATCAGGCCTTCCAGAGATTTGAGCTCGGCGCCGATCTCGTCACGCTGCGACCGAGTTTCTGCCGCGAAATCGCAGCGCAGGGCGTCAAGGCGCCCGCGCAGGTGCTCGACGTCTTGGGTAAGGCGCTCGACGTCAGGAGCGCTGACGGGCGTTCCAGGCTCGCCGCCACGATCATCGGAGACTGCCTGATCGAGGCGCTCGACCCGATCGGTCAAGAGATCGAGCCTTGCCACATCGTCCTCGACCTGATCGATCCGCTGCAAATCTCCGTCGAGCACGATCAGCGCTTCTTCGAGCTCGTCGATGCGGCCGGTAACGGAAGCGGAACGCGCCTGGCGGGTGATCACATAGTGGGAGGAGGCCATCACCACGAACAAGGCGGCGGCCGCGATCACCGCGGCCATCGTGTCGATTCCTGAATTGACGATAAGGCCGGCGGCGAAGGCGGTAGCGGTCACCGCCATGGCGATGAGGACAACCACGTCGAGCAGGCCAAAACGGCCGGGAGCGGCGTTCGATCTAGAGGTCATGGCTCTTCACTTCGGCTCTGGCCGGTCCCTCAAGGCAAGTGCCCGCGCCGGCACGCAAACGACAAGCATAAATGAAGGTCGGCAATGCTCAAACCCAGAGCTATCGCCTCATAGGCTCCGACACGATAAACCCCAGGGAATGGAAAGACCAGATGGCGCGTCAAAACAGTGGACGCTTGCGCGGCGCTTCGAGGGAGACCATCTGGGCGCGCCACAATGCGCTGCTCGTGCCCAATTCGCTGATCATCGGCGCGCTCGCCATCAGCCCCACGGCGCTGTGGGAGAACAAATGGGCGGCCGTCGCCATGCTCGGCGCGGGCCTCCTCATCGGTGCCGCGTGGCTGCTAATCCCGGTACTGGCATGGCAGGCGATTAAGCGGCACAGCGAAATCGCTGGCACCTTCGCCTCGTCCAGCTTCAAGGACCTGCCTAATCCGTCGCCGAGACGGTCTGCAACCGCGCGCAGACCCGGATTTACCACCTGATCGTGGTGATCGGAGTCTTCGTGCTCATGTATCTCGGCTTGGGCTATGTGCGCCTCTCGCTCGTCTAGTCATGGAGTATCGGCGATGATGCATCGAAGACTTGGCACCACTGGACCCGAAGTCTCGGTCATCGGCCTTGGCTGCATGGGCATGTCGGATCTGTATGGCCCGGCCGACCGCGGCGAAAGCATCGCCACCATCCATGCCGCGCTCGATGCCGGCATCACCATGCTCGATACGGGCGATTTCTACGGCATGGGTCATAACGAGATGCTGATCCGCGAAGCTCTTGCCGGCCGAGACCGCGACGGCGTGGTGATCAGCGTCAAGTTCGGCGCTCTTCGCGATGTGGCCGGGACTTGGTTGGGCTACGACACCCGGCCTATCGCGGCGAAGAATTTTCTCAGCTATTCGCTACGCAGGCTCGGTGTCGACCGTATCGACATCTACCGCCCGTCGCGGCTCGATCCGAACGTCCCCATCGAAGACACGATCGGGACGCTCGCCGAAATGGTGAAGGCAGGCTACGTGCGTCACATAGGGCTCTCGGAGGTCGGAGCTGACACCATCCGCCGCGCCGCCACGGTGCATCCGATCAGCGATCTGCAAGAGTATTCTTTGATCTCACGCGGCATCGAAGGACATCTTGCCAACATGCCGCGAGCTTGGCATTGGCATCACCGCCTATGGCGTGCTGTCCCGCGGGCTGATCAGCGGACATTGGTCGAAGGCCCGTGAAGGTGAACGCGATATCCGTGGTCACGCGCCGCGCTTTCAGGGCGCGAACCTCGAGGCGAATCTCGCTTTGGTCGAGAAATTGCGCACAATCGCTGAACATATCGGAGTGTCGGTGGCGCAGGTGGCCATTGCGTGGGTCGCGGCGCAAGGGCCCGACATCGTACCGCTGGTCGGGGCGCGGCGTCGTGATAGCCTTGCCGAAGCCTTAGGCGCGCTCAAGGTGAGGCTTTCAGCCGGTGACCTTGCCAAGCTCGCGAAGGCGCTGCCGCCAGGTGCTGCCGCCGGCGAACGCTATCCGGCGGCGGCGTTCGCTCATTTGGACAGCGAAAAGAAGCGCGCCTGATCCTCAGCGGCGGTAAGCGACAAGGAACGTGCGTACGGCTGTCCCCACGACGTAGTCGATGCGCTCGTCGCTCGGCGGACCGGCGGCATTGAACATCAGCGGCTTGAAGGTCGTCGACTGGCACGAGTCGAGAAACTGGGCGGCGGCCAGCTCGTAATCGTCGATGGCAAGAATGCCGGTCGCTACTTGGTCTTCGAGGTAGCGCGCGACCCGCGCGATGCCGGATGCTGGGCCCGTCTCGTAGAAGCGCTTACCAAGCTCTGGCATGCGGTCGGCGATGCTGATCACTGCGCGCAAGGGCGAGACGCGGGTCGGGCTGCACAGGAAGCGCACGAAGTCTTTGCCCAAGCGCAGCAACACCGCCTCAACGTCGTGGTCATCGGAGTCGAGCGCAAGGACTTGCTCGGCTTGCACATGGCACTCCTCCTCGACGATCGCCTGAAACAGCTGCTCCTTTGAGTCGAAATAGACGTACAGCGTGCCCTTGGAGACGCCGGCATGCCGCGCGATCTCGCCCATGCTCGCACCGTCAAACCCCAGCGCCAGGAAGATGGCCTTGGCGCCATCCAGCCTCCGTCGCCGGCCTGCTTGTCACCACCGAGGCCGGCGTCGCCGCGGCGCCGAAGAAGAAGGAAGAGCATACGCACATGCCGGGCGGCGGCATGGGCGGCATAGACATGATGTAAGCCCTGAGATACGGGCGTTGCTTGAGCTGAGGGGCGGCCAATGGCCGCCCCTTTTGCCTTAATTCCCGCCGATCGAACACGCATCTCTTACGCATTCGTAATTTCCCAAGCGGGGGCTTCTCGCCCTATCGTCCTGACCAAGTAGCGCTCGATTCCCTGAGTAACCTGGAGACGCTTCGAATTGGCCGGATTTCGTAATTCAGCTCGCGAGTTCACCCGCATCGCGGTCCCCTATTTCCGCTCGGAAGACGGCTGGGCCGGACGCGCGCTACTGGTGGCTGTGATTGCTCTGCAGCTCTTCCAGGTCTGGCTGAACGTCCGCTTCAACGCCTGGTACAAAACCTTCTACGACGCGCTGCAGAACAAGGACTGGGACACCTTCATCTGGCAGCTCGGCGTGTTCAGCGTGCTCGCCGCCTTCTTCATCGTCAGCGCCGTGTACCAGATCTATTTGCAGCAGTGGTTGCAGATCAGGTGGCGCCGCTGGCTCACCAACCGCTATCTCGGCCGCTGGCTCGGCAATGGCACCCACTACCGGATGCGGTTGAAAGGGGACTCCGCCGACAACCCCGACCAGCGTATCGCCGACGACATCAAGCAGTTCATAAACAACACGCTCGACATCGGCATCTCGCTGCTCGGCTCCATTGTCACCCTCATCTCCTTCGTTGTGATCCTGTGGAACCTCTCGGCGTCGACGCCGCTCGTGATCGGCTCGCAATCGTTCAACATCCCCGGCTATCTCGTCTGGGCGGCGCTGATCTACGCCATTATCGGCACCTGGGTGACGCATCTCGTCGGTAAGCCTCTGGTCAGGCTCAATTTCGACCAGCAGCGCTATGAAGCAGACTTCCGCTTCTCGCTAGTACGCTTGCGCGAAAACGCCGAGGAAGTGACGCTGCTTGCGGGCGAACCCGCCGAGAAGGAGCGGCTGCTCGATCGCTTCGGGCGTGTGGTCGGCAATTGGTACGGCATCATGCAGCGGACCAAGCGGCTGACGTTCCTGACCGCCGGATATTCGCAAGTCGCCATCATCTTCCCCTTCATCGTGGTGAGCCCGCTCTATTTTGCCGGCTCCATGATGCTTGGCGGGCTGATGCAGATCGCGTCTGCCTTCGGGCAGGTGCAAGGGGCGCTGTCCTTCTTCGTCAAGGCCTACTCCGATATCGCCGACTGGAAGGCGGTGTTGAACCGGCTCGCAGGCTTCGATGCCTCGATGGATTGGGCGAAGTCGCTCGATACCGCCGCGCCGCGCGTGTCGCATGTCAGCGATGGCGGCACGGCGATGCTCGCCGACGATCTCACCGTCAGCCTGCCGAGCGGTGAGGCGATCGTGCGTGCCACCGGCCTTGAGATCGGGCCAGCTGAGCGGGTGCTGGTCACCGGCCCATCGGGATCCGGCAAGACGAGCCTGTTCCGCGCGCTCGGCGGCGTATGGCCGTTCGGAGCCGGCACCGTTCGCATTCCGCACAATGCGAAGCTTCTCGTCCTGCCGCAGCGTCCTTATCTCCCGCTCGGCACGCTGCGCGGCGCGCTTGCCTATCCCGGACCGCAGGAGTCCTTCACGCCCCCTGAGATCGACGATGTGCTGCGCGCGACCGACCTCGATGGCTTGCGGGACTCGATCGACGAGACCGCCTATTGGGCAGACCGGCTGTCCATGGGCGAGCAGCAAAGGTTGTCGATTGCGCGTGCGCTCCTGCAAAAGCCGGACTGGCTGTTCCTCGACGAGGCGACCGCCGCGCTCGACGAGCCGGCAGAGGCCATGCTCTATCGCCTTCTTCTTGAACGACTGCCCGATACGGCCATCGTCTCGATCGGCCACCGATCGAGCCTGGTCATGTTCCATGAGCGCTTTCTTGCGCTTCGGCCAGATGGCCCCGGTCGCCACCGTCTCGTGCCGGTCTCGCCGGATGAAGGCGCCCGCGACGCGGAGGAATTGGGCCTCAGCCTGGTCTAAGGCTCAGAATGCCCTAATCTCCAACCTCTTTGGCTGCGCTAGAAAGCTGATCGAGGATGGCGTCGCGGAGCCGCATGGTGCTCTTGGTCCATTCCGCGCCGCGGGCGGCAAAGAGATGCGCCTGCGACTGCAAGATCAGGCCATCCTCCAGCACCTTCAAATGATTGGCGGCGAGTGTGGTGCCGGTGGTGGTGATGTCGACGATGAGCTCGGCGGTGCCGGCGGCAGGCGTGCCTTCGGTGGCGCCCACGCTCTCCACGATGCGGTAGCCGGCGACGCCCGCGCGCGCAAAGAAGCGCCGCGTGAGGTTGAGATATTTGGTGGCAACGCGGAGCCGCCGCCCATGAACCCTGGCGAACTGCGCGGCGACGTCCTCGAGGTCCGCCATGCGGGCGACGTCGATCCAACAGTCCGGCACGGCGACCACCACATCGGCGCGGCCAAAACCGAGCGGACGCAGGAACTCGACGCTCCCTTCGACATCGGGCAGCGTCTCGCGGATCAAATCCTCACCGGTCAGCCCGATATGCACGCGGCCGGCCTTAAGCTGATGCACGATCTCGGCGGCGGAGAGGAACGCCACCTTGACCCCGTCGAGTCCGTGCACGACGCCGCTATAGCCGCGCTCGTGCCCGGTCTTGCGCAAGGCGAGACCCGCGCGTTCGAAGAGAGCAGCGGCAGTGTCCTTGAGGCGTCCCTTGGCGGGGACGGCGATGGCGAGCTTCGCGGCCATCAGGAGAGCCCCTTCACAGCGGCGAGCAGGCGCTCAGTGTGAATGGCCGAGCCGACCGCCGGGACTTCGGCGCGCGCGCCGACCGAGCGAAGCAGCCCGTCATAGCGGCCGCCGCCGGCAATGGGGCTCGTCTTATCGCCCGTGACCTCAATCTGAAACACGAGGCCTGAATAATATTCGAGGTCACGGCCGAACTCGGTGGCGAAGCTGGCGGCATCGACATTAATGCCGCGCTCCTCCAACAGGTCGAAGCGGCGGTACAGCACATAAAGCGCGGGCCCAAGGTCGATGCCGGCCCCCTGCCCAATCAAGGCGATACGGTCGATCGCCTCGCGTGGGCTTGCCTCGACCGCGAGGTAGTAGTCGATGACCGTGGCCACTTCTCGCGGCAGAGGTTCGGCGCGGAGGTCCGCGGCGTGATCGAGCAGCCGCTCCGTGATCTCGCTCATTGTGCGGTTGCCGGACAAAGGCAGATCGTTGGTCTCAAGATAGTTCGCCACCAATTCCTCGGCGCGGGAAGGGGTTTGCGCCGCCAGGGTGGCGGCGAATTCGGCGACCGGACCGTCGCTGTCCGGGGCCTCGCCCTTGGCGAGCCGCGACAACAGCGTATGAAAGGCAGGCGGACGCCAGAAATAGTGGCGAAGCTTGAGCCGCCAGCGCTCAGGCAGCGAAAGTGCATCGAGCAGCGCGAAGAAGAGCGCGATGTCGCCGAAGCGGAAGCGAAACTGCTTCAGGCCGGCGCTCCGCACCGCGTCGGCCACGAGCAGAACGACTTCGGCGTCGGCGTTGTCGCGATCGGCCACGCCGAAGCATTCGATACCGGCCTGGCGGAACTCGCGCGGGTGCGTCTGGCTCGCGCCCTTTTGCTGAAAGCGGAAGGCAGGGCCGTTATAGCAGTAGCGGGCCTCGACGTCGGCGCGCGGGTGACGCTCGAGATAAAGCCGCGACACCGGCACGGTGAGGTCAGGCCGAAGACACAGCTCCTCGCCGGTCAAATCGGTGAAGACGTAGGTCCGGCCCCTGATCGCTTCCCCAATCTGGTCGAGGAAGATATCGGCGGGCTGAATGATGGACGGCGCAACCTGCTCGAAGCCGCCCCGCTTGAACACATCGAGCAGGATGGCGGCCTGGGCTTCGAGGGCCTCGAACTTTCGCACCGATTCGGCGGCCATGGTTCACGCCTTGTGACGGGCGAGCACGCGGCGCACCCCCGCCACGAGCTCACTTTCGGCCACAGAGAATTGCGCCTCGGCCTGCTTCTTAAGATAGTCGTCGCGGTCCTTGATCGAGGTGAGCGTGGCGCCAAGCACCAAGTCCTTGATCTGGACTTGACGGCGTGCCTTCTCGTCGCCGCCCTGGATGACAACGCAAGGGGATCCACGCTTGTCGGCATATTTCATCTGCGCCTTTATGCCGAACTCGCCGAGATAAAGCTCGGCGCGGATCCCCGCCTTGCGGAGGTCTTGCGCCATTCTTTGGTAGTCGGCGACGCGGTCACGGTCGAGCACCAGCACCACGACAGGACCTCGCACGGTTTCCGCCGGAATATTGCCAAGGGTCTTCAGGCCGTAGAGCAGTCGCGACACGCCGATGGAAATGCCGGTGGCGGGGACCTTCTCGCCGGTGAAGCGCTCGACCAGGCCGTCATAGCGGCCGCCGCTAACGACGGAGCCCAGGCGGATCGGCTGCCCGCGATCATCGGTGATCGGCGCGGTCAGCTCTGCCTCGAACACGGGCCCGGTGTAATATTCGAGGCCACGCACGACGGAGGGGTCGATGCGGATCCGGCGACTCCCGTAGCCGCCGGCCTCGGTGATAGTAACGATTTGAGTCAGCTCCGTTAGGCCCTCGATTGCGGATGGGATATCACCAACGATGGTGCTGAGGTTGTCGATGACGGCGTAATTGTCTCGACGGTAGCCCTCGCCAACGTCCATGTCTTCACGAGGTCGACTAGGGGCAATTTTTTCAGGGGGTTGAAGCTCGGCCCAAGCGCGTACGTAAATCATGACCTTATCGACCGCTGCGGGGCGCAATTGGGCACCGGTAGTAAAATCTCCGCTATCATCTCTGCGACCCGGTCCCAGAAGCGCTCTCACTCCCGATTCCCCTAATCGATCCAATTTGTCGATGGCTCTCAGCGCCACAAGTCGCTTATGCGCGTTGCTCTCTCCGCTAAGCCCGATCGACTCCAAAATACCATCTAGAACTTTTCGGCTATTGACCTTCACCACAGATTGCCCGCGCGGAACGCCGAGCGCTTCGAGCGTGTCGGCGGCGAGCATGCAAAGCTCGGCATCGGCGGCGACTGAGGCAGCGCCCACGGTGTCGGCATCGAACTGGGTGAATTGACGGAAGCGCCCCGGACCAGGCTTCTCGTTCCGCCATACGGGCCCCATCTGATAGCGGCGGAAGGGCTTGGGCAGGGTCTGGTAATTCTCGGCGACGTAGCGGGCGAGAGGCGCGGTGAGGTCGTAGCGGAGCGACAGCCACTGATCGTCGTCGTCCTTGAAGGAGAACACGCCCTCGTTCGGCCGGTCCTGATCGGGGAGGAACTTGCCGAGCGCGTCGGTATATTCGATCGCAGGCGTGTCGAGCGGCTCGAAGCCATAGGACTCGAACACCTCCCTGATCGTGGCGAGCATGTCCGCCGTCGCGCGAAGCTCGCTCGCGGATGTGTCGAAAAGGCCCTTCGGCAGGCGGGCCTCGGGGCGGACCGGGTCGTCTTTCTTGCTCATGGGAATGGCGGTCGACGAAATGGCTGTTGCCTCGCGGCTTCTAGCCCATAGGCGGGAGCCCAGCAAGCGAGGCTCGTCCCCACAGACGTGACTAATCCTTACCGCGACGCGTTGGCGGAGACGCGCGGGCGCCTCTCGGCGCGCCAATCGCAGCGACTTAGCGACCAACCGGGTCCCGCTTTCGCCCTATGGTCCCGCGCTCTCGTCTAAGGACTTCGCGCGTTTGCAAGTGACCCCAGGGTCGTCAGCCAGCTCCGGCAGGGACCCTTAGTGGTCCCGGGGGGAGCCCCGGCGCCGCCCGAGTGCCTGGTTGCGGACCAGACCCGCAGGGCGCCGCAGCCTGTCCCGCCTCACGAGCCTCGCGATGGCGCCCCTCACTGGACGAGTTGCGTGCAGGATAATGGCGGCTGAAGATGCGAGGATAAGTTCCTCGGCGTCATACCGGCGAAAGCCGGTATCCAGCCCCGGCGAGGTGCGAAAGAAAGACTGGACCCCGGTTTTCGCCGGGGTGACGCGAGTGAGAGTTTCGCTTGCGCCGGATGACGCCCTTTTGGCCTCACCGGGCGCCGGCAAGCTCCATCAGGCTCTCGATGGGGTGCACCTTGTCTTTGAGCTTCTCTAGCGGCTTCGGGCAGGGACCACCGGTCGCCCAGTCGAGCAGCTCGACGGTATGCACCACAGGCACGGCGCTGCCACGCTGAAGCTGGGTGATGCAGCCGATATTGCCGGTGGCGATCAGGTCCGGCTTCACGCTCGCGATGTTCTTGAGCTTCCGCTCGCGCAACTGGCCGGCGAGCTCCGGCTGAAGCAGATTGTAGGTGCCGGCAGAGCCGCAGCAGATATGCCCTTCCCGCACCTCGAGCACGGTGAAGCCAGCCTGGGAGAGAAGCGCGCGCGGCTCGATGCCCACCTGCTGCCCGTGCTCGAGCGAGCAGGCGGAGTGATAGGCGACGCGGAGGCTCGTCCAGGCGAGCGGTGGTAGAAGCCCAAGCTCATAGATGAACTCGCTGATGTCCTTTGCGAGCCGCGACATCTCAGTTGCACGCTCGGCATAGCCGCGGTCGCGGGCGAGCAGATGGCCATAGTCCTTGACCATGGTGCCGCAGCCGGACGCGGTGGTGAGGATGGCGTCGAGCTTGCCTTCGCGGAGCGCGCTCGACCAGGCATCGACATTGCGCCGCGCCGCCTTGTGCGCCTCGTTCTCGCGGCCGAGCTGGTGTTGCAGTGCGCCGCAGCAGGCTTCCTCGGTGGGCATCACCACCTCGACGCCGTGGCGCTTGAGCAGCCGGATAGCGGCGCGGTTGATGGAAGGCTGAAGCACCTCCTGCACGCAGCCGAGCAGCAGCGCCACACGCTTGACCGCCGCTCCAGCGGGGCGGATGACCGTCTTGCGCTTGCGGAGCTTCAGATGCGGCAGACCTCGCGGCGTGAGGGCAAGCGCCGCCGCGCCGGTCTTGAAGCCGAGCCTTTCCAAGAGTCCGCGGAAGGGCCGCGCGAGCCAGCCGAACAGCAACGCGATGCGGAAGCGCGCAGGACTGGGCAGCACCTTGGCGAGGAACCAGCGCGTCATGCGTTGCGCCGGCGAGCGACCCTTGTGCTCGATCCGCACGCGGGCAAGATCGACGAGATGCATGTAGTCCACCCCGCTCGGGCAGGTGGTCATGCATGAGAGGCAGGAGAGGCAGCGGTCGATGTGATAGGTGATCGGTGGGGTAATGGCGCCCTGCTCGAACATCTCCTTGATCAGGTAGATGCGGCCGCGTGGGCTATCGCGCTCATCGCCGAGCAGCACGTAGGTCGGGCAGGTGGCGGTGCAAAAACCGCAATGGACGCAGCGCCGGAGCAAGGCGTCGGCGCGGGCGATGGTGGGATCCTGGAGCTGCTCGGGGGAAAAATTCGTGTGCATGATGCGCGCCTAAACTCCGGGATACATGCGGCCAGGATTGAGAATACCGGCGGGATCGAAGGCAGCCTTCAGCCGCGTTGTCAAGGCCGCGAGCGGCGGGTCGAGCGGCTGAAACACCTCGACGCTCGCCCGGGTGGCGCGATCGGCGCGGATCAGCGTAGCGTGGCCGCCGAATTCGGCGATGGCGCGGCGGATCTCCACGGTGCCCGCGTCGGAGGTGGGCGGCGTCTCGAGCCAGATCAGACCGCCAGACCAATCGAAGGCCACGCGGATGTCGAGGGTGCGCGCGATGATGGCGACGAGCCTCGCGGCGCGGGAGGGAATGGCGGAGATGCGCCAGAGCGGGCGGTCGGAGCCGGCAAACATGCGCAAGGTCCTGATCTCCTCCCAGAAGGCGCGGCTCCGCGCCGTGTCAAGCTCGACCGCAGGCGAGTAGGCGGCAAGCCGGTCCTTGAGCCGGCCGATGCGGTAACGCGCGGAGGACGGAAAATTCTCGATCCTGATTGCCGTGACCGCGGCAGCGCCCTTGGCGACGTCCTGGTCGGACAGGCGGGCGGCGAGCGGGGCTTGCAGATGTACCGTGCCGGAGACCTCGAACGGCGTGCCGAGGCAAAGCGTCATCACATCGACGGCGGTCTGGTCCGGCAGGCCGAAGCAGAGCAGCGTGCGCGTCTCCGCGGCAATGGGCAGCACCTTCATGGTGACCTCGGTCATCACCGCGAGCGTCCCCCACGAGCCGGCGATCGCCTTGCAGAGATCGTAGCCGGTCACGTTCTTCATGACGCGGCCGCCGGACTTGAAGGGCTCGCCCCAGCCGTTGACGCAAGCAACCCCGAGCAGATGATCGCGCGCCGCGCCCGACCGGATGCGGCGGCTGCCGGAGAGATTGGTGGCGAACACGCCACCGATCGAGGATTGCCCGGTGTGCGTGCCAAGGGCCGGCCCAAGATCGATCGGCTCGAAGGCGATCTGCTGGCCGTGCTCGGCGAGAATGTTGCGAATATCGTCGAGCGGCGTGCCGGAAGCCGCCGACAGCACGAGCTCACTCGGCTCGTACAGCGAGATGCCGACGAGATGCTCGGTGCTCACCACCGAGCCCGATTGTATGTAGCGCCCAACTTCGTATTTGGAGCCGCGTCCCCTCACCTCGAGCGGGATCTTGGCTTGCGCCGCCTCGGCCACGAGGTCGGAAATCTCGCGCACCGTTGCCGGTGCATGGAAGCCGAGGCGCAGGTTCCCAGTCACTGGCGCTCGCGTCCTTCCAGCGGAAAGACTTTGGCTGGATTGAGCAGCCAGTGGGGGTCGAACACGGTCTTCACCCGCATCTGCTGGGCGATGTCGGCGGCGGTGAACTGCACGCGCATCAGCTCGCGCTTCTCGATGCCGACGCCGTGCTCGCCGGTCAAGCAGCCGCCGAGCTTGACGCAGAGCTTGAGGATTTCGGCGCCGCACAGCTCGGCACGCTCGAGTTCAGCCTTGTCATTGGCGTTGTAGAGGATCAGCGGATGCAAATTGCCGTCGCCGGCATGGAAGATATTGACGACGCGGAAGCGATGGCGGCGGCAGATCTCGGCCACTTCGGTCAACGCTTCTGGCAGCTTGGCGAGCGGGATCACCCCATCCATGCAGTAGTAGTCAGAGATTTGGCCGATCGCCCCGAAGGCCGCCTTCCGCCCCTTCCAGATCGACACACTCTCCTCTGCGCTCCTACTGGCGCGCACCACGCGCGGGGAGTAGCGCTCGGCAATCTCGGTGATGGTCTCGAGCAGGCTGTCGATCTCGTCGTCGGAGCCTTCGACCTCTACGATGAGCATCGCCTCGACGTCGAGGGGATAGCCCGCACCGGCGAAATTCTCGCAAACCTGGATCGCCGGCTTGTCCATGAACTCGATGGCGACCGGCACGATGCCGGCGGCGATGATGCCCGCCACGCAGGCGCCTGCGGCTTCGGATGAATCGAAGCCGACCAGCATGAGCCGCGCGCCCTCGGGGGCCTTCAACAGGCGAACGGTCGCCTCGGTAACCACGCCGAACTGTCCTTCCGAACCGGTGATCAGCCCAAGAAAGTCGTAGCCTGGCGCATCGAGGTAATCGCCGCCGATGTCGATGATGTCGCCATTCATCAGCACCATGCGAAGCGCGAGCAGATTGTTGGTGGTGACGCCGTATTTCAGGCAATGCGCGCCGCCGGAGTTGGTGGCGATGTTGCCGCCGAGCGTGCAGGCGAGCTGGCTCGACGGGTCGGGCGCATAGAAGTAGCCGAGCACCGAGGCGGCGTTGGTGATGGCGATGTTGGTGATGCCGGCCTCCACTCGCGCGGCGCGGTTCGCGTCGTCGATCGAAAGCACCCGCGTCATGCGCGTGATGCCGAGCACGATCGAATCTTCGAGCGGCAGCGCGCCGCCGGAGAGCGAGGTGCCGGCGCCGCGCGGCACTACCTTGATCTTATGGTCGTGGCAATAGCGCAGGATCGCGCTCACCTCCTCGGTGGTCCCTGGCAGCACCACGGCGAGCGGCATGCAGCGATAGGCGGTGAGCGCGTCGGTCTCGAAAGTGCGGCGGCCTTCAGAATCGGTGATCAGGACCGCATTGGGCACGAGCTTCTTGAGCTGCCGGATGATCTCGTCACGGCGGGCAAGGATCGCCTCGTCGGGCTTCGGTACGGTGAGTAGAGACATCGTGGCTCCAAGGGACGCGTGGCCCGTCTAAGCGCGCTTGGATTTCGTCCCTTTAACTATGCGAATGTTTCGCATGGGGACAGTTGGCGGGCAATATGCCCCGAACCCAGGGGAACTCCCTAAATCGGCGGCGGGTTATCATGCCGCAATTCCGAGCTTTCCGCCTGTTTGCAGCTTCTGTTACAGTTTTTGCCGCCCATCGAGAGCAAGCAGAACTCTCGCGGCCGGGCGGGGCGCCAAGACCCTGCAAGCTTTAGGGAGGTCTGAGAATGAGGAAAGTATGGAGTGTCGTGTTCTCTGCCGGGGCGCTTCTCGCCTTCAGCGGTGGAGCCTTTGCTGCCGGTGACGCCGAGAAGGGCAAGGCAGACTTTGCCAAATGTGCGATCTGCCATCAGGTCGGCCCCGGCGCCAAAACGTTGGTGGGTCCAGAGCTCAACGGCATTGTTGGGCGCAAGGCCGCGAGCGTTGCCGATTACACCATGTATTCCGCCGGAATGAAGAAGCTCGGAGACTCGGGCTGGGTTTGGACGGAAGAGAATATCGACAAGTGGATCACCGATCCCAAAGCAATGATCCCGGATTCCACCATGGCATTGGCGTTCCCGGGGATTCCCGACGCCCAAGAGCGGGCCGACATCATCGCGTATTTGAAGACCAATCAGTAGAGCACATGAACTCACTCGCGGCCGCGACACGGCCGCGAGTACCGTCTTCCTGTTTCAGGGCGCCGATGAGGCTGACGGCGATACCGAGGCCGGCTTCGGGGCGCGAAATTCTTCCAGGTCGTCAAGCACCCTTTTGAGGACGGGGTCGCGGTCGCCCTCCTCCT
>DASZGQ010000111.1:0-8914 GCA_035938735.1 Methyloceanibacter sp. | reverse complement strand
GGTCGACGATGACGCGATAGGGATCGGCAAGCGAGAACACGCTGACATCGACCTTCTTGGACAGATCGGCGATGAAGCGGGTGCGGCCGCGGTCGCCGGCAAGCCTTGCATCCTTGGCGACCGTTTCGCGGGGGTGCGCCTGGGTGTCGGCGGCCGAGAGTGCAACTCCAGCGATCAGAATCGCAAGCAGGACGGCGCTGGCGGGAACGGCCCTCACCAAGGCATACTGACGTCGCATTTCCCCTCGCCTGCTCTCAAGCCTCGGCTCGCGCCCCGGTAAACCAATTTCCCACCCGGACAACCCGGACCCACCCGGTTTGAGCCGGAAACCCTTATGGATACCAGAATCTTAAAGGCTGGTGGTTAAGCGAAGCTTGTGACCCTTTGGGGGCGAATTGACTGGAAGGCTTGCCAAATCTCCTGCCGAGCCCGTAATAAGGAGCTAGGCCATTGGCCTCCCCGAGTGCCCGGACGCTCGCTAGCGATACCGCCTCGGGACCTCGTTTGTTTCGCGCGTCAGGGCCTACGGGAAGCGGCCCAAGACGCGGAAAACCGGCGATCAAGTGAGAGTGGTCGCCACTCCAAGCTTCTCAGCACTCGCGTCAATCGCGAGTCAGGTTTTGCGATGCAAGTTCAAGGCACAGAGCTAACCTTAGGAAAAAGCGGAGATTTGTCTTTGCTGCTAGCCAGCTCGAGGCGCCTTGGCCGAGCGCCTGCTCTGCGTCATCGCGGCGAATCATGGTCTATTCAACTTAAGCGCGCGCGGACCTCGGACTCACCTTCGGTGCGGCAGCCATTCGCACCCTCCAGGGCAAGCGCGGCGGAGAACACACAACATGGCAAGCAAAATGCTGATCGATGCGGCGCATCCGGAGGAGACCCGGGTCGTCGTGGTAAAGGGCAACCGCGTCGAGGAATTTGATTACGAATCAGCCAACAAGAAGCAGCTACGAGGCAATATCTATCTCGCCAAAGTGACGCGCGTGGAGCCGTCGCTGCAAGCGGCCTTCGTGGACTACGGCGGCAACCGCCACGGCTTCCTGGCCTTTACCGAAATTCATCCCGACTACTACCAGATCCCGGTCGCCGACCGTCAGGCATTGCTCGAGGAAGAGGCTCAGGAAGAGAGCCGCGCGAGAGACGCCGAGGCGGCGGAGGATGAGGCGGCTGCGGGACGACGACGTCGGCGCGGCCGGCGTGGCCGGGGACGTCCTGACCAGCAACATAGAAGTCACGGCGGCGAAGCGCGCAGCGGCGAACCCGCGGCAACCGAAAGCACGCCCGAAAGCGAGATCGAGACCAAGCAAGAGGGCTCCGGACTCGCCATGGAGGCGAGCGACCTCGTCCACGAAGTCTCCGAGGCTGCCGAGCACAGGCCGGACGTCGAGGCGGACGATGTCGCAGAGACCGTCTCCTCGGTCGAAGATGTCGAGGAAGATGACGAGACCGATTCGGTGGAGATCGTGGGGCAGCGGGTTGTCGCGACTGAAGCGAGCGGTGAGGCTGTCGCCGAGACCGTCGAGTCGGTGGGCTCGGAGGACGCGCTCGAAGAAGTTCCGGAACGCGTGCGCCGCCGCCGCGGGCGTCCCTACAAGATCCAGGAGGTGATCCGCCGCAGGCAGATCATCCTCGTTCAGGTGGTGAAGGAAGAGCGCGGCACCAAGGGCGCGGCGCTCACCACCTATCTGTCGCTTGCCGGCCGCTATACCGTGCTCATGCCAAACACTGCGCGGGGCGGCGGCATCTCGCGCAAGATCACCAATCCTACTGACCGCAAGCGCTTGCGCGAAATCGCGGGCGAGCTCGAAGTGCCGGAGGGCATGGGCCTTATCATCCGCACCGCCGGTGCGCAGCGCACCAAGACCGAGATCAAACGCGACTACGACTATCTCCTCAGACTGTGGGAGACGGTGCGCGATCTTACCTTGAAGTCGACGGCGCCGAGCCTCGTCTATGAGGAAGGCAGTCTGATCAAGCGCTCGATCCGTGACCTCTACAACAAGGACATCGACGAGGTGCTGGTTGCGGGAGATGACGCCTATCGCGAGGCGAAGGACTTCATGCGCATGCTAATGCCGAGCCACGCGAAGAACGTGAAGCCGTACAAGGAGCCCGAGCCAGTGTTCATCCGTTACCAGGTGGAGCGCCAGCTAGTGGCCATGTTCTCCCCGCAGGTGGTGCTGAAGTCCGGCGGCTACATCGTCATCAATCAGACCGAGGCGCTCGTCGCCGTCGACGTGAACTCCGGCAAGGCCACGCGCGAACACAATATCGAGGACACCGCGCTCAAGACCAATCTCGAGGCCGCAGAGGAAGTCGCACGCCAACTTCGCCTGCGCGACCTCGCCGGTCTTATCGTCATCGACTTCATCGACATGGACGAGCGACGCAACAGCAGGCTGGTCGAGCGGCGCCTGAAGGAATCCTTGCGCAACGACCGCGCGCGCATCCAGGTGGGACGCATTAGCCATTTCGGTCTGATGGAAATGTCGCGCCAGCGCCTGCGCACCGGCATGCTTGAAGGCTCGACCAGCTCCTGCACCATGTGCCAGGGCACCGGCATCGTGCGCTCTGTGGAGTCGGTCGCGCTCGACGTGCTCCGCTCGCTCGAGGACCGCCTCATCACCGATGGCGTGGTGCCGCTGGTCGCCACCACAGCGGTCGATGTCGCCCTCTACATCCTCAACCAGAAGCGCTCGCATCTGAAGGACATCGAGCAGCGCTATCGCATTCCGATCACGGTCACTGCCGACGAGAACCTGCATGTGTCGCAGTTCGTCATCGAGCGCTCGGCGGAGTCGGAGATCGGCTCTGGCGAAAGCGCCGTGGTGCATATGGATTGGGCGCACCACCACCCGGTGCCGGCGCCAACGGCTCCGGCTGACGCCGAGTCTGAACAGGGCAGGCGCAGGTCTCGCCGCCGCCGCCGCAAGCACCGCGGGCCGGGTGAGCAGGACTTCGAGCCCGCGGAGGGCGTGACGGTCGCTGCTGGGCGCGCGGAAGCTGAGGAGGAACCGGAGCGCGAGGCGACGGCTCGCGACGCTCAGCCCTCCGAGAATGGTGGGCAAGGCCGCAAGCCCCGTCGCCGGGGGCGCCGCGGTGGTCGCCGCGGCAGATCTGGCCAGCGACCGGAACACGCTCCGGAAGCACCGGAAGGTGCCGAGAGCGAACGGCCACGCGAAGCGCGCGAGTCCCGTTCCGAACGTCGCGAGCGTGAGGAAGCGCGGTGGCCGGAGCGAGACGCAATATCGCAACAGAATGGTAACGGGCGTCCTGGCGCGACCGGCGATGAAGACCGCAAGGATCGACCTGAGCCGCCCTCCCGCGACAGCGATCTTGGGCTTGCCAGGCCGGTCGCGGAACGCTCGTCTACACCCCCCGAAATTAGGGTGGAGAGCGAGGGGAAAGAGGAGCAGGCGCCGCCTCGCAGGGGCTGGTGGCAGCGCTAGACGCGCTCGCACTTTCTTGAAGGCCCATGCGTGGAAAGCGTCACGGTGTCGCCGTATTCAAACGCCAATCAAGCGATGTTTGCGGCAAAGACGTGGCCTGATGCGACCGGCCTTGCTCGCTCGCGAGCGGCCCGGATGCAGTCCATCTTGCGGGCGGGCCATGGAAGCCGAACACTGCGAGAGTGCGGCGCCTTGGAGCGTGACAACCCGCATCTTGGCCCAGGAGTGGCGAGCGCTTACCATCAGCCAATATGATGCCTGCTCCGGCCCCTCTCACTGGCTTTCAACCCTGGCGACGTCTTCGCGGCGCCGCCGTCGGCGGCCTCATCATCTCGCTTATCAGCGCGACCACGGCGGAAGCGGCCGGCATGATCCGCGACGCCGAGACGGAAACGCTGCTTAAGATCTACTCCAAACCGATCTTCGCCGCCGCCGGCCTCACCGCCCAAGGCGTCGACATTCACATCGTCAACGACCGCGCTTTCAATGCCTTCGTCGTCGACGGACACAACATGTTCATGCATGCCGGAGCGCTGATGGACGCCAAGGCGCCCAATCAGATCATCGGCGTGATCGCGCACGAGTGCGGCCATATCACTGGCGGACACCTTGCCCGGCTCAGAAATCAGATCTCGAAGGCAAAGTCCGCGGCGCTGATGCTGCAGCTTCTCGGCCTCGCGGCCATGGCCGCTGGCGCCGCGGCGGGCGCAGGCAATGTCGGCATGGTCGGCATGGGCGCCGCCTATGGAGGCACCGACGCCGCGATGCGCATGGTGCTTGCCTATCAGCAGGATGAAGAGTCGTCGGCTGACCAGGCCGCCGTCACTTTCCTGAATGCAACCAAGCAATCCGGGCGCGGGCTGCTGGAGACCTTGGAGTTCATGAACCAGAAGTTGATCGGCATCCAGGGAATCAACCCCTACCTCCAATCGCACCCCCTGCCCCCGCAGCGCCTTGCGCAGCTCCGCAACCTCGTCACGGCAAGTCCGTATTACGACGTTAAGGACCCGCCCGAGCTCCAGCTGCGGCATGACCTTGTGAGGGCCAAGCTGTTCGGCTTTCTCGACGAGCCGGAGACGGTGTTCAATCGCTATCCGCAGACCGATCAGTCGCTCCCTGCGAACTACGCGCGCGCCATCGCCACCTATCGCAAATCGGGCGTGCAGGCCGCCATGCCTCAGATGGATGCCTTGATCGCCGCCAAGCCGGACTGGCCTTATTTCTACGAGATCAAGGGGCAGTTCCTGTTCGAGAGCGGCAACGTCGCAGACTCTATCCCGCCTTTGCGCCAAGCGGTGACGCTTGGACCCGACGAGCCGCTAATCCGCATCATGCTCGCCCAAGCGCTACTCGGTACGCCCGACATGAAGAATGTCGATGAGGCGATCTCCAATCTCCGCATCGGGCTTGCCCGTGAGACGAGTTCGGCGACGGGCTACCGACAGCTGGCCGCGGCCTACGGCCGCAAAGGCGACGCCGCCAAGGCCGGTGGCGCCCGTCAGGCTTATCTTGCACAAGCCGAGCTTGCATCGGCGGAGGCCTATTTCTATGAAGGGCGGTTAAAACTTGCCAAGCAGCAAGCAAAACGCGCCAAGGCCGGGTTCGTCGACGGCACGCCAAATTGGCTCCGCGCCGACGATATTCTCGCCTTCGAGATGCCAACCACCAATTGAGCCATCCCCCGGAGATGCAAAAAATGAACCTCAATAAAGTCCTGTTCAACGTGGCCGTGGCCGCGGCCGTGGCCGCAGTGACGGCGGCCGGCACGAGCTATCTCGTCCTCCGCTACGCCCCACTCGGGCCGGTATCGGCCGACCAGGCACGTCTCGAGCGGACCGTGCGCGACTATCTCACTAAGAACCCCGATATCTTGGTCGAAATGACCAATGAGCTCGACAAGCGCCAGGCCGCCGAGCAGAACGCGCAGCAGAAAAAGGCCATCTCCGAAAATGCCGATGCCATCTTCCGGTCGCCGGTATCCCACGTGGCCGGCAATCCCAATGGCGATGTGAACCTGGTCGAGTTCTTCGACTACAACTGCGGCTACTGCCGCAAGGCGATGCCCGACGTGGTCAAGCTCGTCAATCAGGATGGAAAGATCCGGCTGGTGCTAAAAGAACTCCCGATCTTCGGGGACGATTCGGAAGCGGCGGCCAAACTTGCGCTCGCCTCGAACAAGCAGGGCAAATATTTCGAGATGCACCAGAAGCTGTTCTCCGAACCCGGCCAAGCCGACAAGGACAAGGCCTTGCGGGTCGCGAAGGAACTTGGGCTTGATGTCGATCAGTTGCAAAAGGACGCGGACGACCCCGACATCAAGAAGGCGCTGGACGAAGCCAAGGACCTTGCCCAGAAGCTCAATCTGCAGGGCACGCCGCTTTACCTGATTGGCGACCGGGTGTTGCCCGGCGCACCCGACGACCTTTTCGATGAGCTCAAGGCGAAAGTCGCCGAGGTCAGGCAAAAGGGTTGCGCCACCACCTGCTGACCGCCGTTTTACCGGTAACCGGATGTTTCCGGCTTTTTGCTAGACCCGGCAGAAGCTATTAAGGGGCGGCGGACGGCCTGCCTCTCGCAACTTTCTGCCTGCCTCACGACATGACCAAACCGATCTATGTGCTAAACGGTCCCAATTTGAACGTGCTTGGGTCGCGCGAGCCGGAGCTTTATGGCAGCGAGACGCTGGAGGACGTGCGCGCCCGCTGCGAGCGGAAGGCGGCGAAACTGGGCTTTACCGTCGACTTCCGGCAGACCAATCATGAGGGCGAGCTGGTGGCCTGGATTCAAGAGGCAAAGGAAAAAGCGGCTGGGCTGATCGTCAATGCCGGCGCCTTCACGCACAGCTCGATCGCCCTGCTTGATGCCTTGCTCGCGACCGAGCTCCCTTGCGTTGAGGTGCACCTCTCCAACATCTTCAGGCGCGAGAGCTTTCGCCACACCTCCTACATCTCTAAGGGGGCAAAGGGGGTGATCAGCGGTTTCGGACCCTTGGGCTACGAGCTTGCTGTCGAGGCCCTGATCGCGTCGATCGAACCAAAGAGAAAGAGCTGATGGCCGAGGAGCGCAAGCCGGTGACCAAAAAGGAAGGGACTTTCGACAAGGACCTCATCCGCGAGCTTGCCGAGCTGCTCAGCGAAACCGGACTCACCGAAATCGAGATCGAGCATGAGGGCAAGCGCGTGCGCGTGGCGCGAACGGTGACGGTCGGCGCCAGCAGTAGCGCCCTCGCCGTCGATGCGGGCCACCCCGCGCGGGAACCCGGCGAACGGGGCGGCAAAGAAGAGCATCACCATCCTGGCACTGTGCATTCGCCCATGGTCGGCACCGCCTATCGCTCGCCAGAACCCGGGGCGCCTCCCTTCGTTGACGTTGGAGCGCGTGTGACGGCGGGTCAGACCATCCTCATCATCGAAGCCATGAAGACTATGAACCACATTCCGGCCCCCTATGCCGGCACCGTGCTCGCCGTCCTCGTCGATGACGGCCAGCCCGTAGAATATGCCGAGCCGCTCGCTGTCATCGAGAAAGGCTGAGCACTTCTTGGCATGTTCGACAAGATCCTGATCGCCAACCGGGGAGAGATCGCGCTTCGCATCGAACGAGCTTGCAAGGAGCTCGGCATCGCCACGGTCGCGGTGCATTCAACCGCGGACGCCGACGCCATGCATGTGCGGCTCGCCGACGAAAGCGTCTGCATCGGCGGTCCTCCAGCGAAAGACAGCTATCTTAACATCCCGCAGATCCTCTCGGCTTGCGAGATCACTGGCGCCGATGCCGTGCATCCGGGCTATGGCTTCCTCGCCGAGAACGCACGCTTTGCCGAGATCCTGGAAGAGCACGAGATCACCTTTATCGGCCCGAGCGCCGAGCATGTGAGGCTCATGGGTGACAAGATCGAGGCCAAGAAAACCGCGAAGTCTCTTGGCCTGCCGCTCGTGCCCGGCTCTGACGGCCCCATCACCGATCTAGAGCAAGCGAAAAAAATCGCCCGCGACATCGACTATCCGGTGCTGGTCAAGTCGGCGGCGGGCGGCGGCGGGCGGGGCATGAAGGTCGCTCGTCTCGAAGAGGAGCTCGATGCCGCGCTCGCCACGGCCCGCATCGAGGCCAAGACCAGCTTCGCCGACGACACCGTCTATCTCGAGAAATATCTCGGCCATCCCCGCCATATCGAGATCCAGGTGCTGGGCGACGGCGCGGGGAACGCCATTCATCTTGGCGAGCGTGACTGCTCCCTTCAACGGCGCCATCAGAAGCTTTGGGAGGAGGCGCTGTCGCCAGCGTTGAATGACAGCGAGCGGGCGCGCATCGGCGAGACCGTGGCGAAGGCCATGCGCGAGTTGCGCTATCGTGGCATTGGCACCGTCGAGTTCCTTTACGAGGGTGGCGAGTTCTACTTTATCGAGATGAACACGCGCCTTCAGGTCGAGCACACGGTCACCGAGATGATCACCGGCATCGACCTCGTCATCGAGCAGATCCGGATTGCCGCAGGCGCGCCCTTGACGCTCAAGCAACAGGACATTCGCTTCAACGGCCACGCCATCGAATGCCGCATCAATGCGGAGGACCCGCGCACCTTTCGTCCCTCGCCTGGGAAGATTACCCATTTCCATCCGCCCGGAGGCCTTGGCGTGCGCGTGGATTCAGGCGCCTATGCGGGCTACACCATCCCCCCCTTTTATGACAGCCTCATCGGCAAGCTGATTGTGCATGCGCGGACCCGCAACGAATGCCTGATGCGGCTGAAGCGGGCGCTCGGCGAATTCGTGGTCGACGGCATCGACACCACGATCCCGCTGTTCAAGGCCCTGATCGCCGAGCCTGACATCGCCGACGGACGATATGATATTCATTGGCTAGAGAACTATCTGGCCTAGTGCCGATTGAACCGTCTCGAGCGTCGCATGACCTCCATTGACGACAGCATGATCGAGATCACGCCGCAGGTCCTGCTGAAGGCCTATGCCTGCGGCATCTTTCCCATGGCGGAAAGCGCCGAGGACAACGCGCTTTACTGGATCGAGCCGGAGCGGCGGGGCATCCTGCCGCTCGATCGGGTGCATGTGCCGCGCAGGCTGGCCCGCACCATCCGGCAAGGCGGGTTCGAGGTGAGGATCGACAGCGATTTCGAGGCAGTCATCGAGGGCTGCGCCGCGCCGCGCGCGGGCAGACGAAGCACCTGGATCAACGGCCGAATCTGCCGCCTCTATGCCGATCTCTTCGCCCTCGGCCACTGCCATACGGTCGAGGTTTGGGAGGGAGATGAGCTGATCGGCGGCCTTTACGGGGTGCACCTCGGCCGCGCGTTTTTCGGCGAGAGCATGTTCTCCAAAGCCCACGATGCCAGCAAGATCGCCCTCGTCTATCTC
Organism: Methyloceanibacter sp.; assembly: GCA_035938735.1. Classification (GTDB taxonomy): domain Bacteria; phylum Pseudomonadota; class Alphaproteobacteria; order Rhizobiales; family Methyloligellaceae; genus Methyloceanibacter. Next base: position 93 of record DASZGQ010000111.1, on the reverse strand, counting down.
GTGGCCAGGCTCAAATTTGGCGGCTTCGAGTTGCTCGACACGCAGTTCGTGACCAGCCACCTCGCCCGCTTCGGCGCGATCGAGGTTGAGCGC
>DASZGQ010000110.1:0-22976 GCA_035938735.1 Methyloceanibacter sp. | reverse complement strand
GTGCAAAGGTACTCAGCGGAGATTGCGCCATGAGCGGTAGGTCGGCACGCGTGCGGTAGACGCCCACACACCAGCTCGACCACAGACCCCATGGCACGATGTCGTATCCGCGATAATGGCAGGTTTCGCTTGTTGTCATCTTGGGGCTCACTAAATAACTCCCGTCATAGCTCTAACGCCGCCAGGCGAGATAAGGTTCACATTTTTTCGCCCTAGCGATCCTAAACCGAGGGCGCCGGCCGAAGCCGGTTTTCCGTGACTAAGGGCGGGCCGCACACGGCCGTTTGATGACCGCTTTCGCCAGTCCTTGCCACTCTCTAGGGCTAGTGTGACTCGGTGCCCTTCGCTCGCTGGCGCAAGGGGAACCTCCGGCACGAGCAGGTTGCGGCCTCGAACGAATCTCTCATTATTTATTGAGTCGCTAGCAGCGGTCAGCCCGGCAAGTTCCACTCGGGTTCTGTCCCGCACTGGATTGGCCGGCGATACAAGATGAAAGTAGTAGCGCGGCATGATCCCCTTCGACCGAATTGGGGGGAGCAATAGCCATCGACGTTGGCTGGATTACGGCGGCGCACTATAGCCGACGAAGCAATTAGGGATTTTCCTCTGACCTAGTTAAGGAAATTCAAGAATATTGCAATAATTAAACTCAAATTAGCGAATTATGCATACAGAGCGGTCGAAAAATCAGTAATTTAACCATGAATACCCGGCTGCGGCAAAAGGCACGTCGCGCCGCTCCAGATGCAACTTGCAGCTCGATCCGCACCCGCCCGACCGGCCCATTCTGGCGGAAGCTCCTGGCCTTTCTCGGCCCCGGCTATCTCGTCGCCGTCGGCTATATGGATCCAGGCAACTGGGCGACCTCGCTCGCCGGCGGCTCGAAGTTCGGCTACGCGCTGCTCTCCATCGCGCTCCTCTCCAACATCATGGCGATCATCCTGCAGGCGCTCTGCGCGCGGCTCGGTGTCGCTACGTCTCCTATCCGCTGTGGGCCGCGGCCGAGCTCGCGCGGGAAGGCGTCGCGGCAGGCCTGCGCGAGATCGCGCCCGGAAGCGGCCATCTGCGCCACCGACCTGGCCGAGGTGATCGGCACGGCGATCGGCCTCAATTTGCTGTTCGGCATTCCGCTCGAGATCGGCGTCGTGCTGACCGCGCTTGACGTCTTTCTCATTTTGTGGATGCAGCATCTCGGCTTCCGCTGGATCGAGGCCTTCATAGTCGCCATGCTCGGCGTCATTGCTGTGTGCTTCGGCATCCAGATCGCCATGGCCGATCCGGATTGGGGCCAGGTGATCCGCGGCTTTGCGCCGACGGTCGAGATCGTGAAGAACCCGGAGATGCTCTATCTCGCGCTTGGCATTCTCGGCGCTACGGTGATGCCGCATAACCTTTATCTGCATTCCGTCATCGTGCAGACGCGCGCCTATGGGCGAAGCGTGGCGGACAAGCGCGAGGCCATCACGCTCGCCACCACTGACTCCACCATCGCGCTGATGTTCGCGCTCACCATCAACGCCTCGATCCTGATCTCGCTGCCGCCACTTTCAACAAGACCGGTCAGACCAACGTGGCCGAGCTCGATCAGGTGCATTCGCTTCTGGCGCCGCTGCTCGGCTCGGCCTTCGCGCCGACGCTGTTCGCCATCGCGCTGCTCTGTTGCGGTCTGAACTCGACGGTCACGGCGACGCTGTCGGGGCAGATCGTGATGGAAGGCTTCCTCGATATTCGGCTGCCCCCCTGGCTCAGGCGGCTCGTCACCCGCGCCATCGCCATCATCCCCGCGGCAATCGTCACCATCTGGTTTGGCGCGGCAGGCACCGCCAAGCTCCTGATCCTGAGCCAGGTGGTGTTGAGCCTTCAGCTTCCCTTTGCCATCGTGCCGCTCGTCATGTTCACCGCCGACAGGAGCAAGATGGGCGCGTTGGTAGCGCCACGCTGGGTGACGGCTCTTGCCGTGTTGATCGCGGTCACCGTGATCACGCTCAACGTCAAGCTGCTCTGGGATTTCGTCGCCGCGCTCTAGGCGCACCACCCGTTTCCCTGCCACTTTTTGCGCGCAATCTGCGCTCAATCGACGGGTGGGAGGGACGGGGGACGCGATGCGCGTAACGAAAGCACTGCTGGCGATCCTAGCCGTGGGTGCAAGCCTCGGCGGCTGTCAGGCGCCGAGGCAAACCTTCGAGCGCACCTTTCTGCCGGATCCTGCCAAGCCCTATATCGGCATGACCAAGGAGCAGATCATCGCCTGCGCCGGAACGCCGTACAACAGTTACAACAATGCAAACGGTGAAACCCTCGTCTATCACTATTCGGGCGCCGGTCCCATCCCCACGGCCGACAAGCAAAAATCTGACCAGAGCCAGAACCCCCTGAGCAAGCCGAAAACCGACAAGAACTGGAAATGCGGCGCGAGCCTCGCCTTCGAAGACGGAAAGCTTGCCCGAGTGACGTTCGCGCCGAACGGGGTTGTCGGTCCCTATGATACGAAGAAGAATCCCAAGACTGGAGAAAACGTGCCGGTCCCCCAGCCCGACCCTTGCACGTTCTCGCTACCGAATTGCGGAGCGCACTGAGTCTCGCGTCTCACTCAGGCAGGTGACACACCGCCTCCGCATTGTTGCCGTCGGGATCGAACACGAAAGCACCGTAATAATTAGCGTGACATTCTGGCCTTAAGCCCGGCCCACCATTATCTTTGCCGCCGGCCTTCATCGCCGCAGCATAAAAGGCGTCGACCGCGGCGCGGGTCGGAGCCACAAAGGCCACATGCATTGGGCCGCTCGCCGGTTCCCCCTGCCCGATCCAGAAGGACGGCTTCTGCCCGGCACCGAACCCGACGGCGGGGCTACCGCCCGTCTCCTCCGCGGAGACCTGCATGACGATGCCGCAGCCGAGCGGCGCGAGCGCCTTCAGATAGAACTCGGTGGCGCGGGCAACGTCGCGCACATGCAAGCCGATATGATCGATCATTCCCCGCGCTCCACCATCTGACGCTTCAGCGAGGCGATGGCCGCCGCCGGGTTGAGCCCCTTGGGGCAGGCCTTGGTGCAATTGAGGATGGTGTGGCAGCGATAGAGCCGGAAGGGATCCTCGAGCTCGTCGAGGCGCTCGCCGGTCCGCTCGTCGCGGCTATCCTCGACCCAGCGCTCAGCTTGCAACAGGATGGCGGGACCAAGATAGCGCTCTCCGTTCCACCAATAGGAGGGGCAGGCGGTCGAGCAGCAGGCGCAGAGAATGCACTCATAAAGGCCGTCGAGCTTGGCACGATCTTCCCGGCTCTGCCGCCATTCCTTCTGCGGTGTCGGCGTGTCGGTCTTGAGCCACGGCTCGATCGAGCGGTGCTGGGCGTAGAAATGGGTGAGGTCTGGAACGAGGTCCTTGATCACCGGGAGATGGGGCAAAGGATAGACCGACACGCGCTCGGGCGCTTCGTCGGCATGCATGGTGCAGGCGAGCGTGTTGGTGCCACCGATATTCATGGAGCAGGAGCCGCACACGCCTTCGCGGCAGGAGCGGCGGAAGGTGAGCGTGGGGTCGATATTGTTCTTGATCCAAATGAGCGCGTCGAGAACCATCGGCCCGCAATCCTTCATGTCCACCCAATAGGTGTCGAGCCGCGGGTTGTCGCCGGTGTCGGGATCGAAGCGATAGACGCGGTATTCGCGCCAGCGCCCCTTTTCCGTGCCCTCAGGCGGCCGATTCCAGGCCTTGCCCTGTTTGACCTTGGAGTTCTTCGGCAGCGTGAAGTGGACCATCGTGGCGTCTTTCCGCGTTGATTCTAACGCCTGTCCTTGCGAATGACCAGCTTAAGCCCGGACCAGACGGCGTTGATGGCAGCCACTTTGACATCGACGAGATCGAGCGCAAGGGCCTCGCCGCGCACTGCGTCTTCGGTGACATCGGTCGGAACCTTCGCTGCTTTCTTTGGCCAGGACACCCAGAGCATGCCGTCAGGCTTCAGCGCCCTTTGCAGCTTGACGAGATTGGCAGCCATCTCTGCGCGGCGTGTCGTGAAGGCATGGATCGCGTCGAAAGTCTTGGCGGAAAGCCCGGCATTCCAATGGTCCACGTGGACGACTCTGGCGAAGAGGGTGCAGTCGGCAAGCGCCGCAAGCTCTGCCGGAAACAATGAAGGCCGCCGTCATGCCGGTCTTGAATCCGAGCTTTTCCGGAAGTGATTTGCCAGAATAGCCGGCGGAGCGAAGGGCCGCGACTGCCATTGCCTCAGTACACCCGCTCTTTGGGCTCGATATAGGCCACTTCGTTGGAGAGCGTATAGGTGTGCACCGGGCGATAGTCGAGGCGGACGTCGCGCGTCGCGCAATCCGCCCAGGACAGCGTGTGCTTCATCCAGTTCACATCGTCGCGCTTGGGGAAATCTTCGCGCGCATGCGCCCCGCGGCTCTCTTCTCGCGCCAGCGCGCCGGCCACCGTTACCGCTGCCTGCGAAATCAGATTGTCGAATTCGAGCGTCTCGACCAGGTCGGTGTTCCAGATCAGCGACCGGTCGGTGACGCGGATGTCCTCGCTCTCGTTCCACACCTCGTGAATTTTGCGCACACCTTGTCGCATCACCTCTGCGGTGCGGAACACGGCGCAGTCGGTCTGCATGGTCCTCTGCATCTTCAAGCGGAGGGCAGCGGTCGGCGTGGCGCCATTGGCGTAGCGGAAGCGGTCGAGTCGCGCGATCGTTTCTTCGCCGGCGCCCTTGGGCAACTCGGGCATGGAGCTGTCGCGCTTGATCGTCTCGGCTGAGCGTTGTGCCGCCGCCCGGCCGAACACCACGAGATCGATCAGCGAATTAGAGCCGAGCCGGTTCGCGCCATGCACCGAGGCGCAGGCCGCCTCGCCCACGGCGAACAGGCCAGGCACGATCGCATCTGGGTCTCCATCGCGCGGGCACACCACCTCGCCATGCAGATTGGTGGGGATGCCGCCCATGTTGTAATGAACCGTCGGCAGCACCGGGATTGGTGCGCGGGTGAGATCGACGCCGGCGAAGATGCGCGCCGACTCGGTGATGCCAGGCAACCTCTCGGCGAGCAAATTCTCGTCGAGATGGCTCAGATGCAGATGCATATGATCCTTGTCGGGGCCGGTACCGCGGCCTTCCCTGATCTCGATGGTGATTGCGCGCGAGACCACGTCGCGCGAAGCCAAGTCCTTGGCGGACGGCGCATAGCGCTCCATGAAGCGCTCGCCGTCGGAGTTGGTGAGGAAGCCGCCCTCGCCGCGCGCACCCTCGGTGATCAGCACGCCCGCGCCATAAATTCCGGTTGGGTGGAACTGCACGAACTCCATGTCCTGAAGCGGAAGCCTGGCGCGCAGCACCATGGCGTTGCCGTCGCCGGTACAGATATGCGCGCTCGTGCAGGAGAAATAGGCGCGGCCATAACCACCAGTGGCAAGGATCACTTGGTGCGCGCGGAATCGGTGCAGCGTGCCGTCCTGCATGGAAAGAGCCATCACGCCGCGGCAGCGTCCCTCGTCGTCCATGATCAGGTCGATGGCGAAATATTCGATGAAGAACTCGGCCGAATAGCGCAGCGCCTGGCCATACATGGTGTGCAGCATGGCATGGCCGGTTCGGTCGGCGGCAGCGCAGGTGCGCATCGCCTGCCCCTTGCCGTAATTGGTGGTCATGCCGCCAAAGGCGCGCTGCAGGATCTTGCCGTCGTCGGTACGCGAGAAGGGGACGCCCCAATGCTCGAGTTCGAAGACAGCTTCCGGCGCGCGCCGGCAGAGATATTCGATGGCGTCCTGGTCGCCGAGCCAGTCGGACCCCTTCACCGTGTCGTACATGTGCCAACGCCAATCGTCCGGACCCATATTGCCCAGCGCCGCAGCGATGCCACCTTGCGCCGCCACGGTATGCGAGCGGGTGGGGAAGACCTTGGTGATGCAGGCGGTGCGCAGACCGGCCTCGCTCGAGCCCACCACGGCGCGCAACCCAGCGCCGCCGGCGCCGACCACCACTACGTCGTAAGTGTGGTCGATGACGGGATAGGCGCGGCCGTTGATGTTGGGCGCCTGTGCGGGCGTAGCGTCTTGCTGCATTGCTGGCCTAGCTTCCGAGACTGATTTTCACGAGCGCGAACGCGCAGGCGAGCCCGACACCAATGGCGAAGAAGGTCGCCAATAGCAGCGCCGCCACCTTCACACCTTCGCCATGCACATAATCCTCGATGATCTCCTTCAGCCCGATGCGCATATGGATCGAGGCAGAGATCACGAGCGCCAGCATGGCAAGCGCCACGAGGGGCCGCGCGAGATAGGCCCGCACCGTCTCGTAGTCCGCGCCGATATGGGTGACGATCGAGAGGATGAGGAAGATGACGAGGGGGACGTTGGCGACCGCGGTCATACGCTGGCGCCAGAAGGCTTCCGTCCCGCGATGGGCGGCGCCGAGGCCGCGCGCTTTGGCAAGGGGTGTGGCCATGGTTACGCCGGGCTCCTCAGCCAATAGCCAACGATCCAGACGAGGAGCGTGAGCAGGGTCGAGCCGATGATCGTGCCCCAGGCAAAGATTTCGATGCTGGTCTTGTCGAGCCCGCGCCCCGTATCCCAGATGAGATGCCGGATGCCGCCGAGCATGTGGTGGATCAGCGCCCAGCTGAACAGGAACAGCACGAAGCGCCCGACGATCGAGGCAAAGAAGCTGTTGACCGTAGCAAACGCGTCAGGCCCGGAGCTGACCGCGATCAGCCACCAGGCGAGCAAGACGAAGCCAACCGCCAACGCCGCACCAGAGATGCGATGGGCTATCGACATCATCATGGTGAGCATCGGCCGGTAAATCTGGAGATGCGGCGAGAGCGGCCGCCGCGCTTCCGTACTGCTGTCGCCCATGGAGAATTCTTGCTTGGCCAGAGATTGGAGCTACCCGGCAAGTCATAACGTACGAGGCCGCCAGGGGCAACGACGCCCGCCCGCGGCCCTGCTCCGCGGAAGCTCCCGTCTCAGGCTGCCGAGTTCAGGCGCTACCGGGGCAGAGCCACCCAGCAGTCGAGATCGAGCACCACGCCATCCTCGTAGGTGCCGTCGGCGCGCAGGCCGGGGAAGTCGGCGCAGTTTCTGTCTTTCACTGCGAAGAGGCGCAGCCGCAACGCACTCATGTCGGTGCGGCCGGGGAGTTCGGCCTTATCGGTGACCGCGCTCCAGGCATAGATGGTGTCGCCGGCAAAGCTCGGCGCCACATGGCGGCCGCCATTGATGGCGGCGAGGTGGAAGGCGTTGGCGAGTCCGTTGAAGCTCAATGCCCGGGCGATGGAGATGACGTGGCCGCCATAGACGATGCGGCGCTTGAATCTCCCTTGCGCTTCGATGTGCTGATTGAAATGCACCCGCGCCGTGTTCTGGAACAGGCGCGTGGCAAGCTGATGCTCGGCCTCCTCGATGGTTTGGCCGTCGACATGATCGATCTTGTCGCCGATTTTGTAGTCGCCCCAGCGCATCGCCGACCCGGCAAGCGCATAGTCGTAGGCGCCAAGCTTCAGATTGGGTAGTGCATGACCAAGCCGCGACGGCGCGACCTCCGTCGCAAGCTCCGGCACATGCGGGTGAGGCGCAGGCGCGCTCTCGTCGCGCTTGTTGACCATCACCCAGCGGGAAAAGGAGAGCACCGGCTCTCCCCGCTGATTGCGCCCGGTGGAGCGCACATAGACCGTCCCGTTCTTGCGGTTGGAATTCTCTTTCAGCCCGATGATCTCGGTGTTCGAGGAGAGGGTATCTCCGGGATAAACCGCCTTCAGGAAGCGCAGATCCGCATAGCCGAGATTGGCGATAGCGTTACGCGAGATGTGGGGCACAGTCTTGCCGAGCACGATGTGGAAGGTGAGCATGTCGTCGATCGGCGCTCTCGGGTAACCGATTGTCTGCGCGAACGCATCGGAGGACTGCACGGCGAAGCGCGAGCCGTACAGCGCGGTGAACAAGCTCACGTCGCCGACCGTCACGGTGCGTGGCGTGGCGTGCACGATCTCCTGGCCGAGCTTGAAGTCTTCGAAGAAATTGCCGGCGCTTTCCTTGGACATTTGGGGCGTCTTCACATCGGTCATGGTGCTGCTGGCCGTTTCGGGCCGATTATGGAGGCGCACCATAAGGTCGCGGCGGAACTCTGTCATCCCGCCTCGGCGCGCACGCAGACGCCAAAAACAGTGACGGCCCCCGCTTTCGCGGAGGGCCGTCACTTAGCAAACTCTATAAAGATCGACGCTTGGAATTAAGCGCGGTCCAGCTCGGCGGGGAGGTAGCTCGTCACTTCCATGCCAGCCTCGGACTCGGTGATCTCGGGTTTCAGCCACTCTTTCATGGTCGTCTCCTTCGGTGAACTTACGATCCTGAATATGAGGGGAGGCGATGAGAACCGCATGACGCGTCCATGAAAACCGTCTGAATGCCACATTAAGAAATTCTGAACGGGAAGGTTTGGCAACCTTCCGGACACGTTGTTCGGCGGGCCGTGAGGAATTCCAAGGTATTGATAGGACTTGGAATTCCCACCCCTAACTGAAGAGCACCAGGGCCTTTTGCAAGGTGATCCAGATGCCCCAGGCGAGCGGAATGCCGACCGCGGCCCAGGCCAGCACAGCTCTAATGTCGAAGGCGCCGGTGGAAACTGCGGACGTCATGGCCTCGACCCTGCTTTTCAACTTGGCCTGGAGCGCCGCCACTTCCTCCTCGCTCATGAACCATTTCTTGTCCAAGGGCCTGATCAGCAGATTGGCGACAAAGCCCGCTACGAGCAGCCCGGCCAGCACGTAGAAGATCGGGTGATAGATCTCGTTCGGCGGAATGCCCTGCGCCACGCGGTTATCATGCATGTAGTTGACGATCACCGGGCCAACGATGCCGGCCGTCGACCACGCGGTGAGCAGGCGCCCATGAATGGCACCCACATATTGCGTGCCAAAAATGTCGGCGAGATAGGCCGGGATGGTGGCGAAGCCACCGCCATACATCGACGCGATCAGGCAGAAGGCTGCGGCGAACACGCCGAGCATGCCGAGGGTGGCAAGCGTCGGCGCCGACGCGTAGCAAAGGAAGCCCAAGGTGAAGAAGGTGAAATAGGTCGCCTTCCGCCCGATCTTGTCGGACAGCGACGCCCAGAAGAACCGTCCGGCGATATTGAACAGCGAGAACAGGCCGACAAAGGCCGCGCCTACAAGTGCCGCTTGCGCCTTCTGCGCGTCGTTGAACTGCGCGAAGCCGACCGACGGATCACCGAACAACCTGCCGCCGAAGGTTTCCTGCAGCATTGGCGAGGCGGCACCGATAATGCCGATGCCGGCCGACACGTTGAGGCAGAGCACCGCCCAGATCAGCCAGAATTGCAGGGTCTTGTGCGCGTCCTTGAGGTCGACGTTCCCGGTGGTGATCATGGCGTTGGAGTTGACCGGCGGCGTCCAGCCATGCGGTTTCCACCCCGTCTGCGGCAGCCGGTAGCCGAAGGCGCCGCCGAGCATGAACACGAAATAGATGAGACCCAGGGTGACGAAGGTCTCCCACACCCCGACCGAGGTGGGCGTCGCGTAATAGTTCATCAGCATGGTGGCGAGCGGGCTGCCGATCATGGCGCCGCCGCCAAAGCCCATGATCGCCATGCCTGTCGCCATGCCGCGGCGGTCCGGGAACCATTTGATCAGGGTCGAAACCGGGGAGATGTAGCCGAGGCCGAGGCCGCAGCCGCCGATGATGCCGGAGCCGAGCCACATCAGCCAAAGTTGATGGATGTAAACCCCGACGGCAGAGATCATGAGACCGCCGCACCAACACAATGCCGCGACCACGCCGGCTCTGCGTGGGCCGACGCGCTCGAGCCACCCGCCCCAAAGCGCAGCCGAGGTGCCAAGCAGGACGAAGAACAGGGTGTACATCCAGCCGAGATCGAACTGGGTCCAGTCGCAATCGCTGGCGAACAGGGCGTGCGCGGTGATGGCGACCTTGCCGGCGAAGGTGGTGGCGTCGCCAGGGCAGGGGATCGGCTTGCCGAGGCCCTGAGCCACGCCAACGGCGCGCCCGAGCGGGAGCCAGAAGACGCTGAAACCATAGGCCATCCCGATGCAGAGATGGATGGCGAGCGCCGCTGGCGGAACAAGCCAGCGGTTGTAGTTCAAGGGCGCAATGATGCGCTCTTTGTCCAACAGGCCGATATGGTCGTCCGCGGATACCGCCCGATCAAGGCTCGTCATGGCGTCGCTCTCCCTCGGGACTCTAGGGGCGCACCCCGTTGTTGTGGCGCTAATCTGTACGGGGTTAAAAGAGTCCGCAAGGGCTTAGCAAATCCCCCCTAACGCCTTCCCTTTGGAGCTACGCCTTGGGCGGCCCTCGCCCGGGTAATTAGAATGGATTTGCCAAAGATCCATGACCGCGGGGCGACACACATTGGCGTCGGGGCGCTAGCGCCCCCTTCTTGTCCTTCTTCTCCTTCTTCACCAGCACCGAAGCCACGAGCGCGGCGAAGCCCACAAGCTGGGCGAGCCCGTTCGCCGCCTGCCCCCATTCCCACAAGGATCGCCAATCCGCCCAATTGTCGGGTACCGGACCGTTGACCCATTTGGCGAGTTCGACATTCACTGGATAGACGAGGATCCACCAAACGAGGAGACCGATGGCGAACAGCGCCGCGGCGGCAACAGTGAAGGGAAAACCGCTTGCGCCATGGCGTCGGAGCAGAACCGCGAGCACGACCAGCGCGATGATCGTGGCGACCTGGACAAGCACGCCGAGCGGACCGGAGAGCACGTAGAGGCCGCCCCGCACCGTCGCGCCGACCCAGAGATATTGATCCCAGGCCATGCGCGCCGGCAGTTCCATGAGATGACCGAGGCCGAAGCTGAGCGAGAGCGCCGCGAGCATGACGACCGCGAAGCGAATGGCCCTGAGTGACATTGCCTCCCCCCCTTCGTCCGAAGCCTTACGATCGTGCGTCGTCTTCTGGCGCCTCCGGCCCCTCGGCCACGTTGAATCGCCGCACCGTGAGACTGTCAATTTCGACCTCGCGGAGCCGCGCTTTTCGGATTTCGAGTCGGCCGATGGCGAGCGCACCGATGACGAGCGCACCGATGACGAGCGCACCTATCGCGAGGGCGCCGAGGGCAAAGGCACCGACTGCGACCGCCGGCACGCTGACCGGCGGCAAGGCGAGCGGCTCGAGATCGAGGGTGGCGTCGGTTCCACTGCTCCGCCACGGGCGCGACTTCGGGTTGCGGCAGAGCCGGCAAGAGGCAAGAGCCCCGATGGGAAAGGCAAGCGGGCGCAAGGATCGCCTCCGTTTCGGCCTGTCCTTCTGTACCCCATCCTTGGGCTGGATTGAAATGCCCGCGGGATCACTCCGGCGGTTTGGTCATGCGCTTGTCGGTGCCTGACAGCGGCTCGCCAGTCTCGAGCAGCGTCTTCAGGCTGGACAACACGAGCGGCCAGCCCCTGAAAATTCCCTGCAGCATCGCTGAGTCTGGCTCAAGTGACGGTGAGGCGCACCGCATCGCCATAGGTCTCGATGTTGAAGTCGACGCGGGAGATCTTCTCCGGATTTCCCGCGTCCCGCGGAAAGGAGCAGGTCAACACGAGATGGCGCGGCGGCGCGCTTTCGACCACCTTGCCCACGATGTCGACCAGGCTCGCATCGTCGAAGTCTTCGTGCCGCCAGGGAGATCCCACCTTCCAGTCGGAAGCATTGCGGTGATTGACCCAATATCGCCGTGTGAACGCGCGGTCAGTGAGCGGGCCCTTGCCATCTTCATGGCGCTTGCGCTGTTCGGGTTCCGCAAAACGCTCGACTAGTCGCAGCTCCTTCTGACGCATAAGCGACAAGCCTTGACTCGCAGCTCGCGCTTCAAGGCACTGTCGACGAGGCCCTGCAACGACGCCATGGCATTGCCAATGGCTACCGGGTCGGTGGCATCGGCAATGACGAGGATGGCTGGCCGGTCGCCACGCCTCACATCGCGCTCGAAGCTTGCCGGGATTTCGATAGCGAATTGTACCTCGCCAGAGCGAACCAGCCGGTCGAGCTCCTCCGACGAGCGCACCTGCTCCCGGAAGTCGAAATAGTCGGTGTTCTTCATCGCCTGCAACACGGCGCGGGTCAGCGGACCCTCGTCGCGCGCGAGTACCGCCGTCGGCAGGTGCTTGGGGTCGGTATTGATGGCAAAGCCGAACAAAGTGAGCTGCAGGACCGGCACGAACAGCATGGTGGCGAAGGTCATGCGGTCGCGCCTCATCTGAACGAATTCCTTGACGATCATCGCCCACATGCGGCGGAACATGCCTGGGTCGCGGCGACCAATCACACCGTTATAGGCGGGAAGCATCATTGGAAATTGTCCTTGGACTGGTCCATCAGCAGGATGAACACGTCGGGCGCAAAGACCCTGCGCTTGGCGACTGCCTTCTCGGCTTGTTCCAGCGAATGGCGCGACATCTCCACCGACGCGGCGGCGGCATCGATCAGGTCCGAGCGGTTGGGGAGTTTCGCCGCCGCGATGCGCTTCTCGGCCTCGGCGACCGCCGCTTGGTTGCGATCGTGCTGTGCCCTGGCATCGTCGAGTTGAGCCTGAGAGACCCAGTGCTTGTCGAACAATGTCTGCGTGCGGTCGAGCGTCAGGGATTGCACCAGCATTGCCTTGGCCTGGGCAAGCGCTGCCTCAAGCACGTCGATCTCGCCAGAGCGCTGCATCTGCTGCTTCGCGTCGGCGAGTCGCGCCTCGGCCTCGGTGACGCGGGGCTTGGCGGCAGCGACTTCGGCCTCTTGCTCCGTGCTCTCCAGCGTGAAGATGGCAGCGCCCTTTTCGACCCTATCGCCTTCCTCGACCGAGAGGGTCTGGAGGCGTCCGCCCTGCTCTGAGCCGACGAGCACCAAGTCGGCTTCCATGTAGCCTGGGAACTCATTGGTCCGCTGGTCAACGCAACCGGAAACGAACAGCGTCGCCACGATCAGAAACAGACCGGTGAGGATGCCGCCGACGACCTTCATGTTGCGCCTCCGTCGACAGGCGCGGCTGTGGGCGCCTTGATGGCATCGACCAGAAGCTCGACGTTGGTAGCGAGCAGGGCGTCGGTATCGAGATGATGGTGCCGCTCGAACAGCGAGCGCCAAATGATGGCGGTGAGCGCCGGCGCGACAAGGAGCTGCGGAAAGTCACGCAAGCGCGTCGGCTTGAACTCGCCGCTCTCTATGCCGCGATCGATGAGGCGGGTCAGCGTCTCGATCCCGCGCGACATGACATTGTCGTAGTAGAACTCGGTGAGCTCTGGGTGCTTGTGTCCTTCGGCGATGAGCGGCCGCGCGATGAAGGCGCGGCGCGAGCCGACGAGCTCTTGCATGAAACGGAGGAAGGGACCTTTGAGGAACGCCTCAACCGAAAGGTCGGTCGACTCCATCTGTCCTCTGATCAGATCGAAATGGGAGGAGATGACACTGCGGATCACCGCCTTGAACAGCTCGACCTTGGTCTTGAAGTAGAGATAGGGCAGGCCTTTGCTCACCCGCGCGCGGGCGGCGACATCTTCAAGCCGCGTGCCGGCGAAGCCCTTTTCGGAGAATTCCTCGAAGGCAGCGGCCACGATCTGCTGCGGGCGGACGTCCCTGCCTTCGCGGCGGCGCCGCGGCTTCCTTGCCTGTTTTCGCTGCGCCGAACGTGCCTGCGCCATGGCCAAGGCCCTTTCCAGAATAACAAGCCGCCATATAATGACTGACTGGTCAGTACCACAAGATCGTATAAAAAGCCGCTCGCTGGGAGGGACGTGGTTAGGGTCGCATGGCCTTGAACTGCATCAATTAGGAATTTGCCTTGGGGTGTGGTTCTTAGGCGCGGGGGTGGGCGCGGGCGTAGGTCGCCAGAAGATGGTCGCGGTCGACCTCGGTATAGCCCTGCGTGGTCGAGAGGCTGGCGTGGCCGAGCAGCTCCTGGATGGCACGCAAATCCGCGCCGGCGCCAAGCAGATGCGTAGCGAAGGAATGGCGGAGGGCGTGGGGCGTTGCGGTCTCGGGCAGCCCAAGCGCGCCGCGCGCCCGCGCGATAAGGAGCTGGATGATGCGGGGGGAGAGCGGGCCGCCCCGCACGCCCACGAACAGTGGGTCGTTGGAGCCAAGCTCGACGGGACACAGCGCCAAATAGCGCTCGATCGCCTCGCGCACGATCGGAAGCACCGGCACCACCCGCGTCTTGTCGCCCTTGCCGGTCACCCTGAGCATGTCGCGGCCGCGGATCGGCGCATCTCTCCGGGTAAGCGACAAGGCTTCCGAGACACGCAAGCCTGAGCCATAAAGCAGTGCGAGCACGGCGGTATCGCGCAACGTGATCCATTCTGGCGCGTCAGGCGCAGCGATATCGGCGTTCTCGACCAACGCCCTCGCTTTGAGCGCGGTGAGCGGCTTCGGCACCGAATGCGGCAGCTTGGGCAGCCCCACGGCCCGCACGGCATCGTTCTTGCCGAGCCCGCGACGCTCGAGAAAGCGGAAGAACATGCGTAAAGCGCTGAGCGTCCGTGACAGGCTGCGGCTCCCCACCCCTTGCCCCCGGCGCGAGGCGAGGAACGCGCGGATATCGCGCGGAGCAAGCGCATTGAGACGGGGAAGCGTGGGCGGGCGGTTCAGATGATCGGCGAGGAAGGCGAGGAACTGGGCGATGTCGCGGGCATACGCTTCCGACGTGTTGGCGGAGAGCTGGCGCTCGACCTCAAGATAGGCAAGCCAAGCCTCCACCGCTTGCTTGAGGTCAGGCGCGGCGACGATCACGGCTTGCGCTTCGGCGTTCCTGGCCAAGCAGCTTTCCCCCATTCCGACCCCATGCGCGACGCGCGCCCTTGAAACGACTATGGGATAGGACTCACTTCTCGACCCTTAACCGATTCGAGTTGTGTCTTTGGCAAAATCGAAGCCCGCAACCGTTCCCGTGCTGCTGCCGCTCGCGCTGCCGGCGCCTTACGACTATCTCGTGCCGAAGGGGATGGAGGTGGCGCCGGGCCAGTTCGTCGTCGCGCCGCTCGCCACGGTCGAATATCTCGGCGTGGTGTGGCCGCGCGGCGAGGGCGGACAGGCGCCGAAGGTCGACCCCAAGAAGCTGCGCGAGATCATCGAGGTCGTCGACGACGTCCCGCCGCTACCCCGCGTCTCGCTCGACTTCGCCGATTGGGTGGCGAACTACACGCTGTCCTGTCCCGGCATGGTGCTGCGCATGATGATGAGTGCTGGCCACGCGTTCTCCCCACCGGCCCCGCGCTATGGGGTGAGGTTCGCGGGCGATGCGCCTTCGCGGATGACGCCGGCGCGAGCCCGCGTACTCGAGGTGGCAGCAAATGGGATGACCTGGTTGAAGTCGGGGCTCACCGAGGCTGCCGGCGTCAGCCCCGGCGTGATCGACGGCCTAGTCGATGCCGGCACGCTCATCACTGAGGAGCTTCCCGCCTGGGCGCCTCCTTCCCTCGATCTCTCCACGACGCGGGCGCGGCTTACGCCTGAGCAAGCGGCAGCCGCGCGCGAGCTTCTCGCCAATACGAGCGACTGCTTCTCCGTGACCCTGCTCGACGGCGTCACCGGCTCGGGCAAGACCGAACTCTATTTCGAGGCGATCGCCGCGGCGCTGGCGAAGGACAAGCAGGCGCTGGTGCTGATGCCGGAGATCGCGCTGACCAGTCATTTCATCGCCCGCTGCCAGCAGCGCTTTGGTGCCAAGCCCGCCGAGTGGCATTCTGGCGTGTCAGCGCCGACGCGCGGGCGCGTGTGGCGCGCGGTGGCGCAAAACGAAGCTAAGCTCGTAGTCGGCGCCCGCTCAGCCCTGTTCCTGCCGTTCCCGGAGCTTGGCCTCATCGTCGTCGATGAGGAGCACGACGCCGGCTACAAGCAGGACGAGCGCGTCACCTATCAGGCGCGCGACATGGCGGTGCTGCGCGGCTCGCTAGGCGAGATCCCTGTGGTCTTGAGTTCCGCCACGCCGTCCATCGAGAGCCTGGTGAACGCCGCGCAAGGCCGCTACCACTACATCAAGCTCGAGCAGCGCTACAAGGCCGCTCGCCTCCCCGATATCGCGGCCATCGACATGCGCGCGACCCCGCCCGAGCGAGGCAAGTGGCTATCGCCGGTGCTGATCGAGGCGATTGGAGAGACGCTGGCGCGCGGCGAACAGGCGCTCCTATTCCTGAACCGCCGCGGCTATGCGCCGGTGACCGTGTGCCGGAAGTGCGGATTCAAATTCGAATGCCCGAACTGCTCGGCGTGGCTCGTTGAGCACCGATTCCGCCGACGGCTCGAATGTCACCATTGCGGCACCTTCGTGCCCATTCCCGAGACGTGCCCGAATTGCGGGGCGGAGCACTCGCTCGTGCCCTGCGGCCCCGGCATCGAGCGGATCGACGAAGAAATCGCAGGGCTGTTTCCCGACGCGCGCCGCGCGCTCTTGTCGAGCGACTTGACCCCGAGCGTCAGCGATCTGCGTGAGACCTTGCGCGAGATCGAGGACCGCGAGGTCGACATCGTCATCGGCACCCAGCTCGTGGCCAAGGGTCATCACTTTCCGGGGCTGGCTTTAGTCGGCGTGGTCGATGCGGATCTCGGCCTTGCCCACGCAGACCCGCGCGCCGCCGAACGCACCTTCCAGCTTCTCAATCAGGTCACGGGGCGCGCCGGCCGCGAGGCCATCCCCGGTCGCGGCCTGCTCCAGACCTATATGCCGGAACATCCCGTCATCCAGGTGCTCGCCTCAGACGACCGCGATGCGTTCCTTGCCCGCGAGATCGAGGCCCGCAAAGCCGCGATGCTGCCACCCTTCGGGCGACTCGCGGCACTTTTGGTCAGCGCGAGCTCACGCGACGCGGCGGAGAGTTATGCGCGGACCCTCGCACGCGCCGCGCCTGCCGCGCAGAAGATCGAGGTGCTTGGCCCCGCCGAAGCGCCGCTTGCCGTGATCCGCGGCCGCTTCCGTTTTCGTCTGCTGGTGAAGGCGGCGCGCGAAGCGGACCTGCAAGCCTATCTGCGCCTGTGGCTCTCCGAGATGCCAAAGCCCAAAGGCGACGTCCGCCTCAACGTCGACATCGACCCCTATAGCTTTCTATGAGCTCCGAATATCCTGTGCGGCGCGGGCGAGGATCTCGACGATGCGCGTCTCGGCCTCGCCGTTTTGGCCTTCGAGCCGCTTTGCCGCCGCGGCGCGCAAATTCTCGAGCGCGGCGCCGACGAGCTGCGGCACGGTCTGCCGCTCTTCATACTGGGCTCCCCAGGCGCGCCGCCGCCGCGCGAGCCTTTCGCCGATGGCGGCAAGACGCGCGAGCACCATGTCGGCGATGTCGCGGTTCTCTTCCAGATAGGCGCGGCCCTCCTCGGTGAGGGTGTAGCGCTTCTTGGCGCCCTCGCTCTCGGCCGTGACGTAGCCCGCCTCTTCGAGGAAGGTGAGCGTGGGATAGATCACGCCTGGGCTTGGGCTGTAGCAGCCGCTCGTCTTCTCTTCGATGAGCTTGATCAGCTCGTAGCCGTGGCGCGGCTGCTCGGCGATGAGCGCGAGCGCGAGCAGCTTGAGATCGCCCTGCGCGAGCATGCGGCCGGTGCGAAACCAGTCGCTACCGCCGCCTCCTGGCCCAGGACCCCAGCCGGGGCCCCTGCCGCCATGACCGCCAAAGCGCCTAACGGCCCACATGCCACCGCAAGGGCCACCATGATGTCCAAGTCCATGCATTTTTGTCTCCATGCGTCAGTGAATGTTATATCTAAAGATATATCGTAACCGATACTATCGCAAGATATATCTTTTTTTCGCCGTCTCCGGTGACGCCGCTGCCAATCTTGGACCGCCTCCGGCTGAGATCGACGAGCCCTGCGATCGAGCGGATAGGGACAGGCCAATCAGCATCACCTCAGTTCTTCAGCCCGCCTTGGTTACGCGCGACGTTATCGGGACCGAGCCGTTATTCATTCCGCGCGGTCCTTCCGCGCGCTTTGGTCATCGATCCTGATCTCCGCCCTTGGCTCGAAGGCTAGGGGCTTCCCCTGTTGCACCCCCTTTACCCTTATGTTAGAGCCTCGCCCGGGCCTTCCGGCGGGTCGTCTGCGGCTCATTTCCTGGCTGTTGACGCGGAAGCTCCAATCCCAGAATTTGCGGGTCCAGGGACGCGGCCGCGCTTGCAAAAAGCGCCCGTCCGGGAGGAAAGGCGTTATTTCTGTGGCTCGTGAAGTAGACACCCCTTCAGGCGTCGCGGGCCGCTATACAACCGCCCTGTTCGAGCTTGCGCTTGAGGAGAATGCGCTCGAAAAGGTCGAGCAGGACCTCAACCGCTTGAATCAGGCGCTCGATGCCGTAGAGGATCTCCGACGCTTGGTGCGAAGCTCGGTTTTTTCCGCCGAGGAGCAGGAGCGCGCCATGGCCGCCATCCTCGAAAAAATGCAAATTGAAGGCCTGACCGCGAATTTCCTGAAGCTCATCGCCAGGAACCGCCGCCTGTTCGCGGCGCCTGACATGATCAAGGCCTTCCGCGCGCTGCTAGCGCGGCATCGCGGCCAGACGAGCGCCGAGGCCACTTCGGCCGTGCCGCTCGGGGAAGGTCAAGTTCGCGCGCTACAAGCCGCGCTCAAGGCCGCGCTGCATAAGGAGGTTCAGCTCGACCAGAAGGTCGACGTAACGCTCCTCGGCGGCCTCGTCGTCAAGGTCGGCAGCCGCATGGTCGACTCATCGCTCCGTACCAAGCTCAACCGTCTCAAGCATGCCATGAAAGAGGTTGGCTGATGGATATCAGGGCTGCCGAGATCTCTGCGATCCTCAAAGAGCAGATCAAGAATTTTGGCCAGGAGGCGGAAGTCTCCGAGATTGGTCAGGTGCTGTCGGTCGGCGACGGCATCGCCCGCGTCTATGGGCTCGACAATTGCCAGGCCGGCGAGATGGTCGAGTTCGCCGACGGCACCCGCGGCATGGCGCTGAACCTCGAAGTCGACAATGTCGGCATCGTGATTTTCGGCGACGACCGCCACATCAAGGAAGGCGACGTCGTCAAGCGGACCGGCGCCATCGTCGAGGTGCCGGTTGGCAAAGCCCTGCTCGGCCGCGTCGTCGATGCGCTAGGCAACCCGATCGATGGCAAGGGCCCGATCGACGCGCATGAGAAGCGCCGCGTCGACGTGAAGGCACCTGGCATCATCCCGCGTCAATCGGTGCATGAGCCGGTGCAAACGGGCCTCAAGGCCATCGACGCGCTCATTCCCATCGGCCGCGGCCAGCGCGAGCTCATCATCGGCGACCGCCAGACCGGCAAGACCGCCATCATTCTCGACACCATCCTCAATCAGAAGTCGGTCAACGCCCTCGGCGACGAGAAGACCAAGCTCTATTGCATCTATGTCGCCATCGGGCAGAAGCGCTCCACCGTCGCCCAGTTCGTCAAGGTGCTCGAGGACAACGGCGCCATGGAATACTCGACCGTGGTCGCCGCTACCGCCTCGGACCCCGCGCCGATGCAGTTTCTTGCGCCCTTCTCAGGCTGCGCCATGGGCGAGTTCTTCCGCGACAATGGCATGGCCGCCGTCATCTTCTACGACGACCTGTCCAAGCAGGCCGTGGCTTATCGCCAGATGTCGCTGCTGCTTCGGCGCCCACCTGGCCGCGAAGCCTATCCCGGCGACGTGTTCTACCTGCATTCGCGGCTGTTGGAGCGCGCCGCCAAACTGAACAAGGACAATGGCTCGGGCTCGCTCACGGCGTTGCCGGTGATCGAGACACAAGCCAACGACGTGTCGGCTTATATCCCGACCAACGTCATCTCCATCACCGACGGACAGATCTTCCTCGAGACCGACCTGTTCTATCAGGGCATTCGCCCGGCGGTGAATGTAGGCCTTTCAGTGTCGCGCGTCGGCTCTGCCGCGCAGGTGAAGGCGATGAAGCAGGTCGCCGGCAAGATCAAGGGCGAGCTTGCCCAATATCGCGAGATGGCGGCCTTCGCCCAGTTTGGCTCAGACCTCGACGCCACCACCCAACGCCTGCTCAATCGCGGCGCCCGTCTCACCGAGCTTCTGAAGCAGCCGCAATTCTCGCCGATGAAGGTCGAGGAGCAGGTCGTGGTGATCTATGCCGGCGTCAACGGCTATCTCGATCCTTTGCCGGTGAAGGACGTGCAGCGCTTCGAGAGCGAGCTGCTTCGCTACATGCGCGCCGAGCACAATGACGTGCTGAACACGATCCGCGACCAGAAGGAAATCTCCAAGGAGACCGGCGACAAATTGAAGGCCGCCGTCGACAAATTCGCCAAGGCCTTCGCGTAAGAGTGAGCGGTAACACGCCATGCCTTCGCTGAAAGACCTGCGCAATCGCATCGCTTCCGTGGAGGCGACGCAGAAGATCACCAAGGCCATGCAGATGGTGGCGGCGGCGAAGCTCAGGCGCGCTCAGACCGCGGCAGAAGCGGCTCATCCCTACGCCACGCGCATGGAGGCGGTGCTCGCCAATCTCGCCACCGCGCTGCAGGGGCGCGACTGCAGCTCGCCGCTGATGGTCGGCACCGGCAAGGACAACATCCATCTGCTCGTGGTGTGCACCGCCGAGCGCGGGCTATGCGGCGCCTTCAACTCCTCCATCGTGCGGCTTGCCCGCGATCACGCTTACCGCCTCATGAACGATGCCAAGCAGGTCAAGTTTCTCTGCGTCGGCAAGAAGGGCTTCGATCAGCTCAAGCGTCTCTTCGCCTCCCAGATCATCGAGGTCATCGAACTCCGGGGCGTCAAGCAGCTCGGCTTCAAGAATGCCGAGACGATCGCCGAGAAGGTCCTGGGCCGCTTCGCCGCTCACGAATTCGACGTGGCGACGCTGTTCTTCTCGCGCTTCCGCTCCGTGATCAGCCAGATTCCCACCGCGCTGCAGATCATCCCAGCGCAGATTCCGAAGGAGGCTGCGTCGGCACAAGCCTCGCTCGGCGGCGCCGTCTACGAATACGAACCCGACGAGGCCGATATCCTCGCCGACCTCCTGCCGCTCAACATCGCCACGCAGATCTTGCGGGCGCTGCTCGAAAACGCGGCGTCCGAGCAAGGTGCGCGCATGAGCGCCATGGACAATGCGACCCGCAACGCGGGCGACATGATCGGGCGCCTGACGCTGAGATATAACCGCACGCGTCAGGCCATGATCACCAAGGAGCTGATCGAGATCATTTCCGGCGCCGAGGCGCTTTAGTCAGTGAGACCGTAAGGACATTAGACATGGCACGCAAATCACCCGTGATCGCCGAAACCAAGAAGCAAGAGAAGCGGATCGCCGAAGGCAAAGGCGCTAAGGGCCATGTGCGCCAAGTGATGGGCGCAGTGGTCGATGTGCAGTTCACCGATCATCCGCCGGATGAGCTTTCCGAGGAGGACAAGATCACCGTGGCGCGCCCGCAAGATCGAGCGCTTCCTGTCGCAGCCCTTCCATGTGGCCGAGGTGTTCACCGGCTCGCCTGGCAAATTCGTCGACCTCGTCGACACCATCAAGGCTTCAAGGGCCTTTGCGAAGGTGAGTACGACCATCTGCCCGAGGCTGCCTTCTACATGGTCGGCACCATCGAGGAGGCGGTGGCCAAGGCCGAGAAGCTCGCCGCCGAGGCAGCCTAGGCATGCCTGACACCTTCAAATTCGAGCTGGTCTCGCCGGAGCGGCTGCTCATTTCGGCCGAAGTCGAGCAGGTCCTGGTGCCGGGGTCAGAAGGCGATTTCACCATGCTTGCCCATCACGCGCCGCTGCTCACGAGCCTCCGCCCAGGTTTGCTGGAGATCGGCCCTGGCGGCGCCGAGCGCCGGCGCTATTTCGTGCGCGGTGGCTTCGCCGAGGTCGGGCCGTCAGGCCTGACCGTGCTTGCCGAAACCGCCATCGACCTCACCGAGCTTGAGGCCGATATGCTCAATCGGGCGATCGAGGACGCCGAGGAAGACATCGCCGACGCTAAAAACGAAGGGACTCGTGACCGGGCGAGAACCCAGCTCGACCACCTCCGCCAGGTGCAGGCCACCCTCAATCTTTAGGGAGTGCCGAGCACGAAGCGCTCGAATTCCTGGATCACGCCCTCATAGACGGGCCGCTTGAATGGGACCACCAGTTCAGGAAGCTGCACATGCGGCACCCATTTCCAGGCGTCGAACTCGCGCTCATGACCTCTCTTTGGTGAGAGGTCGATCTCGCTGTCCTCGCCTTCGAAGCGAGCGGCGAACCAAAGTTGCGACTGGCCGCGATAGCGCCCATGCCAGGCGGTGCCCACGAGGCCCTGAGGCAGGTCGTAGTTGTGCCATTGCCGCGACCGACCGATGATCCGCGCCCGCGTCACCCCAGTTTCCTCTTCAAGTTCGCGGCGCGCGGCGTCCTCTGGATCCTCGCCCTCGTCAAGGCCCCCTTGCGGCATCTGCCACCATTGACCGACGCCCTCCGGGGCGCCGGACCGGTCGGCGCGCCTGCCGACGAAGACATGGCCTTGGCGGTTGATGAGCATCACGCCGACACAAGGCCGGTATGGCAGATCATTCGTCATGGTCATGGAATGAGGATCAGCTTTGACGTTGCGAGCGCACCGCGGCACTGACCGGGATCAGCACTAAGCCCTTGCCCTGAAGTTGTCCGGCCCATTGAGCGAGCTGCTTTATGGTGGCGGACTTGGCGCTTGCGACGCCAATTGCCGAGCCCCGCTCTTTGGCCAAGGCCTCAAGATGCGCAAGCGCTTTGGAGATGCTGTCCGGCGACGGCACCGCATCGATATCAACATCGGCGGCCCCATAGTCGAGGCCAATGGTCCCGGCGATCTGACCGCCGGCGGAGTTTTGCGTGGTGCCGTCGTCCACGAACAACAACCCTCGCGCCTTGACCTCCTCAAGCACCGGCAAGAATGCATCCTGCGTCGTCTCGAATTTGGCGCCCATCTGATTGGTGACGCCCACGTAGCCGGTGAAGCGGGACATGAGCCATTGCAGGCGCTTCATGTTTTCCTCAGGTGGCAAGGACGTCAGCAGCGTGTGCGGGCCCGGGTCGTTGGTCGGAT
>DASZGQ010000109.1:0-5114 GCA_035938735.1 Methyloceanibacter sp. | reverse complement strand
AACGAAGGCAACTAGGGTAGGGAAACGAAGCAGTGCGCAAGATCATCAATGGACTATTAGCGGTAGGGTTTGTTTGTGCCGGCGCCTGGGCCGGTTGCTCCAAGGCGGCCGATGAGGCCGCGCCTGCGGCGGGAGCAAGTGGCACACCTACACCAGCGGCGGCCGCGCCAGCAGGCGGAGGGGCGGCAGTCCCGGCGGCCGGAGGCGCCCCTTCAGGCACTTGCTGCAAGGCTGACGACACCACGCCCCCGCTCGACCTCATCGCTGCCACGCCTCAAGGCGGGCTGCACAATCCTTATAACGACCAGATCGACAAGATCGCCGAGGAGGGGCACAAGAAGTACCTGTCCTTGGGCTGCAATGGCTGCCATGGCGGCGGCGGCGGTGGCGGCATGTGCCCGCCGCTGACCAACGACGTCTGGGTCTACCAAGGCGACGACGACACGCTTTTCCGCTTGGTCTCGCTTGGCTCTGATGGCTTGCAGAAGGCGGGTTACACCCGCGTCAAGCATGAGGTCGTGGTCGGCCCGATGCCTCCCTTTGGCGGGATCATCAAGACCTCCGACGATCTGTGGAAGGTGATCGCCTGGATCCGCTCGGTGAACCCGGACTCGGTGAAGCTCGAAAGCGCCCCCTACGCCAAGCCGAACTATTAAGACCGGCGCGGTACTTAAACTCCCGAGATTAAGGCCGGTACGCTCCGATGTGAGCTTGGCGGCCGCACGCCCTGCCGCAGGGACCGCAATAAACGCGTGTCCGGCGGGACCCGCGGTCTCGCCTGTCCCGTGTGGCTGCCTCTCAGATTCCGGACTGCGCAATCGCGAAGGTTGCCATAGTTTAACTTGGCAAAAAGATTGCCATGTTGTTCGGTGCGCATTGCCATTAGTCCGTATTTCTGAAAGATACTGTTCCAAATCCGGTGGCCACTTGCGAAAGCCCAGGCCTATGTTGAGTATGTCGGTGTTTCGTCTGCGTCATGGCACCAAGCTCCTTGCACGCGTAGCGTCATTTTTCCTTATCATCTGTTTCCTCACTTGGTCGTTCCGCGTTCTCGCTGAGCAAGCGACCCCCGCCGCCACAAAGCCCGCCGCGGCCTCGAGCGCTCCGGCTGCGCCGGCGCAAGGCGGCGAGGCTGCTGCCCCCGAGGCGCCGGCCCCCGTCAAAGTGCCGGTCTACTATCTCGGCAAGAGATATCAGGAGCCGTTGCCGCTTTCCTATGCCGAGCGGCCGATCCCCGACAAAGGTATCCGGGGCGCCCGCATGTACGCCAAGCAGGCCAATAAATCGGGATCCTTTGTCAGCATGGGATTTGATCTCATCGAGGCCATCGTCCCGGAGAATGGCGACGTCGTCGCCAAGGCAAAAGAGATCCTGAAGGAGGGCGACGCTCTGATCGTCGCCGATCTCGAGGCCGCCGATCTTCTTGCCGTCGCCGATCTGCCCGAGGCCAAGAACTCGATCATCATGAATATCCGCAGCAGCGCGGAGGCGCTCCGTCAGGAGGAGTGCCGTCCGAATGTGTTCCATATCATTCCGGACTGGGCCATGCGGGCCGACGCGCTGGGACAATATCTGATCGTGAAGAAATGGCCGCGCTGGTTGGTGATCCGAGGCGATTCCGCCGCCGACAAGGATTATCTCGCTCAAGTCGAGCGCACTGCCAAACGCTACGGCGGCAAGATCGTGCAAGAGGTCGTTTATCCGTACCCTCCCGGTTCGCGCAATCTCGACTCAGGCTATCAGCAAGTGCAGGCTCAGATCCCCATCGTGACGGAGCAGACCCCTGACCATGACGTGGTTTGGGTGATCGATACCGACGAGTTTTTCGGCGACTATCTTCCCTACCGCACCTACAAGTCTGATCTCGTGGTCGGAACGCAAGGTCTGCAGGCCGTCGCCTGGGACAAGTCCTACACCGAATACGGCTCGATGACCTTTCAGAACGATTTGTTCAAGCTTGCAAAGCGCGACGCGACGGAGCGCGACTACACCGCTTGGTTAGGTGTGCGCGCCTTGACCGACGCGGCCATGCGGGCAGGCAAGACCACCGTTCCGGAGATCAAGGAGTTCATCCTGTCGAAGGACTTCAATCTCGAAGGCCACAAGGGTATCGCTCTCAACTTCCGCCCCTGGGACCATCAGATGCGGCAGCCTGTCATTCTCGGCGGCGGCACCCGCACCATCGTCTCCAAGTCGCCCCAAGAGGGCTTCCTGCACGAAAAGAACGTGACTGATACGCTCGGTTATGATGAGCCGGAGACCAAGTGCAAATTCCACTAAAGCATCAGATCGAAGGTAGACCACCAATGACTCGCCCCATTGTCCTGTTCGCATTCGCCACCGCGATGCTCGTCTTTGCCGAGCCGTGCTTCGCAGGAAAGATCTTCGTGTCCAATGAGAAGGACAACACCGTCACGGTGCTCGACAGCGACACCTATGAGGTGATCAAAACCATTCCCGTGGGCAGGCGCCCGAGGGGCGTCATTTTGAGTCCCGACTACAAGGAGCTGTTCGTCGCCGCCGGCGACGGTGACATCATGGATGTCATCGATACCGCGACGCTGAAGAAGAGCCGCGAGCTTGAATCAGGGCCAGACCCGGAGCTGATGGCCGTCGATTCCAAGGGCCAGAATATCTACATCGCCAATGAAGACGATTCGCTCGTCACCATCATGGACCTCAAAAGCGGCGACGTTATCGGCGAGGTCCCGGTGGGGGTTGAGCCGGAAGGCATGGCCGTGAGCCCCGGCGACAAATACACCGTCGCCACCTCCGAGAGCACCAGCATGGCCCATGTCATCGACAACGAGAAGAAAAAGCTGATCGCCAACGTGCTAGTCGACTCGCGGCCACGCGAGGCGAAGTTCAGCGCCGACGGCAAGGAGCTCTGGGTCTCCTCCGAGGTTGGCGGCTCCATCTCGGTGATCGACCCCACCACCTGGAAGGTGGTTAAGAAGATCACATTCGAGGTTCCTGGCGTGCGGCCCGAGCTTCTGCAGCCGGTCGGCATGGGCTTCACCAAAGACGGCAAGCAGCTCTTCGTCGCGCTCGGTCCCGCCAACCGGGTCGGCGTCATCGACACGGCAACCAAGGAAGTGAAGGACTACATCCTGGTCGGCCAGCGGCCCTGGCATGGAGAGTTCAGCCCGGACGGCAAGAAATATTTCGTCGCCAACGGCCTCACCAACGACATGACCATCATCGACGTCGATTCGCTCAAGGCCGAAAAATCGGTGCCGGTAGGGCGTCTGCCCTGGGGCGTCGCCGTGATGCCGTGACGCCGGATTATTTGGCGCCCAACGTCTTCTGCACCCGCTTGAGGAATGCCTCCGACAGGAGGATCGCGCCGAGCGAGATCACGACCGAGATCAGCGTCAGCCTGAGCGCGCCGGCTTCTCCGCCCGGGACCTGCGTGAAAGTATAGATCAGGGTCGGCAGCGTCTGCGTCTCCCCGGGGATGTTGGAGACGAAGGTGATGGTGGCGCCAAACTCACCCATGGCGCGGGCGAAGCAGAGAATGGCGCCAGCGATCACGCCGGGCAGGATCAGCGGCAGCGTCACGGTGAAGAACACGAAGAGTGGATTGGCGCCGAGCGTGGCCGCGGCCTGTTCGATCCTGCGGTCCACCGCCTCGATCGAAAGCTGGATGGCGCGCACCATGAGCGGGAACCCCATGATGGCGCAGGCGAGCGCCGCGCCGGTCCAGCGAAAAGCGAGCACGATGCCCAATTGCTGGTCGAGAAAGCGCCCGATCGGCCCTTGCCGCCCAAACAGCAGCAACAGCACGTAGCCGGTGACCACAGGGGGTAGGACCAGCGGCAGGAGCACGAGCGCGTTGAGCAGCGGCCGGCCGTAGAAGCGGATTCGTGCCAACACCCAGGCCGTCGCGATACCGAAAGGCAGGCTCGCCGCCATGGCGAGCGTCGCGACGCGCAAGGAGAGTTTGATGGCAGTGATTTCTTCGGGGGTCAGCGCCAAGACAAGCTCATGATCTCGCAATGCCGGGAAGGCGTCCCGGCCGAAAAGGGGCCGGCTGGCAAGCTTAATAGCACTAGGAGGCCCGGCGTCCCAAATGCGTGACCATCAGATCTAGGTAGCTGGAACGAGAACCTTGAAGCCTTTTTCTTCAAATACCCGATCGGCTGCCGGCGATTTCAGAAAGTCGAGGAAGCCGGCCGCGTCGGCGGCCGACGATACCGTCGCCGCAGCGGGATAGATGATCGGCGGCTGCGTGTTCGCGGGGAACGTGTCGACGATCTTGACGTTCGGATCGGATTTCGCGTCGGTGGCGTAGACAATGCCGAGAAGGGCGCTTCGCCGCGCGAAACGAGAGCGAGCGCTGCGCGCACATTCTCGGCCTGGGCAATCGTATCCTTGACCCCATCCCACACGCCGAGCTTCTCGAGCGCGGCCTTGCCGTATTTGCCGGCGGGGACCGAGGCGGTATCGGCCATGGCGAGATGCCCGTCGCCGACAAGAGAGGCGAGCGGGAAGCTCTGAGCGATCGTCGTCGTGAGCTTTGAGTCCTTCGGCGCGATCAGCACCAGCGTATTGCCGAGAAGATCGAAGCGCGTGTCCGCCTTGATTAGCTTGCGCATGGCGAGATAATCCATCCAATCCTCGTCCGCCGAGATAAACACGTCGGCTGGGGCGCCTTGCTCGATCTGCTTGGCGAGCGCCGAGGACGCAGCGTAGGAGATCTTGGCCCGCTTGCCGCTCGTCTTCTGCCAAGCGTCGTTGACCGCGTCGAGCGCGTCTTTGAGGCTCGCTGCGGCAAAGACGACCGGGCCTTTGTCTTCGGCGTCTGCACGAAGCGGGAGTGCCATAACGCCGATCGCCAAAGTAGCGGCGAGCGCACGGAGCAGCAGCTGTCTTCGCGTTGCGATTTTCATGATGTGCACTCGACTAGGTTCCCTGGAAACTCGATCGTGCGTCGAGGCTCGCTTTGGTCCTGTGACCCGCGGCCTTGAGCTTGTCGAGGGCCTCGCGCACCGGAGGGTCGATGCCTTCGCCGCCCGCATCCATATAGGCAAAGACCGCCTCACGCATGCGCGGGTCCCAGAATTTCTTGATGTGATTGGCGATCCCCGGCACGATCTCCTCGGCGCGCTGCG
>DASZGQ010000108.1:0-3147 GCA_035938735.1 Methyloceanibacter sp. | reverse complement strand
TTTATTTTTCTGAGCACTATTTGCGCGTAAATTCTTCTAGATTTTTGTGCTCCCAAGCATCAATCTTTAGTTCCGGCCAGCCTTCACCCGCAATCCAGGAGCCGGACGCTCGAGCACGACCTCGCGGCGGAAGTGGTAGAGTTTCGCGGGCCGGCCACCGGTCTCGGTCGAGACGTTCCCGGTGATCTCCACCAAGCCGCCTTGCTCGACCAGCCGCCGGAAGTTCTGCTTGTGGAGAAGCGTGCCTGAGATCGCCTCCACGGTCTTCTGCAGGTCGAGCAGAGTGAACTCGGGCGGCAGCAGCTCGAACACTACGGGGCGATATTTGAGCTTGCCGCGCAAACGCCCCATGGCGGTGGCGAGAATGCGACGATGGTCAAAGGCCATGGGCCGGCCAAGCTCGGGAAGCTTCTTCCATTGGTGTGCTGACGAACGGCCGTCGCGCGCGGCCTCGGTGACCAGTCCAGCCTCATAGAGCAGCTCGTAGCGCTCCAGAACCTTCTCCTCGTCGAAGCCGCCGCCAATGCCGAAGCCGACCTTCAGCCGCTCGGCGCGGCGGAGCGGCCTTACCGGCTCATCCGGCGACGGCGCCCGCTCCGCCCATTCTTTCAGCCTCGGCTCGATCTCGCGGGTAAGAATCTCAGGCTTGCCCTGCCGCCAATCCTCCCACGGGAAATAGGCGTACCAGGGCGACCAATGGGAGCCGAGCAGCTCTTCGCCTGCACCGCGGGTGAGCGCAAGGTAGCCGACGGAAAGAATATGCGATGCGGTGTCGCCGGGTTCGGCGTGCCGGCCGCGATCGCCGAAGGTGTACAGCTGCTCGACATAGCCGAGGTCGAGCCCGGTCTGCCGCTTCACCCAGGCGCGAAGGCCGATTTCGAGCGTGCGGTGGGCGCGCGGGGCGAACGGGCCGAACGGAAGCGCGTCCCACTCACCGGAGTCTACCGCACCGGGGCGCACTACGAGCATTTGCGGCTGCTGATCGCGAACGCTGACGATCGCGGCATTAAGTCCAAGTTCGATCTGGGTCCCGCCAAGGGCGGCGGCGGCGCGAAGGGCCTCAGGCATGGATCATGCCGCGAGCCGGGCAGACAGCCCGAACACCTGTCCCTCCTCGGCGATCTCTCCGCGGCCGATCTTCTCAACTGCCGCGATCATGCGTCCCTTGCGCGAAAGAGCCTCGTCGCCAAGCGCAACCAGCCTGCGGTTGGGATAGGCGGTGGGAGACGCTTCGCGCAGTACTCTGGCCAGGCCGAGTTCGTCGGCATCAGGGTTGAGCGCGCAGAGCGAGATGAAGGCCGCCGCCGTCGAGCGGCTGATGCCCGCCCAGCAGTGGATCAGCAGCGGCGCATTGCGGTCCCAGTCGAGAGCGAATTGGACGAGATCGGCGACGTGCTCCTCGCACGGCAACACGAGGCCGGTCGCCGCCTCGCAGATATCGTTCATGTCGAGCCTGAGATGTCGGTCTGGAGTAATGGAGGGCGGAGTGGGCACCAAGGTCTCACCATTGATCAGTGTGACAAGGTGACTCACCCCGACGTCCTCGATCGTGGTCTCGACCAGGCTCAAAGGTGCGACATAGATTGTGTCGGTTGCCATGATGCGCGGCACATTAGAGGCGTCTCTTGGCGAAATCAGGGACGCCCCCGCCTCATACCCACCAAGGCTTTGCTGTGTGCCTTTCATTGGACAAGCTCATTGAATCGCTTGAGAAACCTCGCTTCGCTGTCAGCCGCGGGCGTTGGCGTTAACCGTGTCAGCTTGGCGATTAGACTGGGCTTCAGCCCGCGCGGCTGGCCGAAATAGCGACGCCCCTCCTCCGCCGAGAATCCGGCGAGTGCAGTAGCCTCATAATACGCCGCGATTTTGTCAGCACGTTTAATGAGCTTGCCGATGTCAGCGGGAAGCTCGGATGGCAGCCCGAAGCGAATGTGGATGGCGGCGAGCAGCTTCTTCTCGAAGGATTTGTAATCGAGCGCCAGCGCCGCCTTGAATGGGCTGATCAGATCGCCAATCACATATTCCGGTGCGTCATGGATCAAGGCGGCAAGCCGGAAGCGCCGGTTGAGGCCAGGCGACAGAGCCCCGCCGATTGTCTCGACGAGCAGGCAATGCTCGGCCACGGAGAAGGCGTGGTCGCCGGTGGTCTGGCCGTTCCAGCGGGCGACCCGGGCAAGCCCGTGGGCGATGTCCTCGATTTCGATATCGAGAGGTGACGGATTGAGCAAATCGAGCCGGCGGCCGCTCAGCATGCGTTGCCAAGCGCGTGCCCCGGTCTCGGCGCGAAGACTAGTCATCGCCTCCGAATAGCTGTGCACCTGGGAGAAGAAAACATAGACGAATCCGGTGCATAATGGCATTCATTAGCCGATTCTCGCCCGGTAAGGTCCAACCAGCATTCCCCTTAGGAGATTGGCATGGCAAAGCTTCCGAGATTTTCGCTTTCGCACAACGAGAAGACCAAGAAGTGGGACCTCAAGAAAGAAGGTTCCGGTGAAGTAGTGAAGACCTTCGCGAGCAAGGCGACCGCCACGAAGGGCGGTGTCCTGGAGAAGGCTGTCAGCGGCATGGGCTCAGTTAGAATCAGGAAGCGCGACGGCAAGATTCAAGAGGAGCGCACCTATCCTCGCAGCATGGATCCGCGCGGCCGGGGCTGAGCTCGTCCGAGCTTCGCGCATTCGGCATGGCGGAAGCAGCTCGTCAGATGGTCGTTGACCATGCCGACGCCCTGCATGAAGGCGTGCAGCGTTGTCGGTCCGCAAAAGCGAAAGCCTCGCTGCTTTAGCGCCTTGGCGAGAGCCTTGCTCTCGGGCGTCTCGGTGGGAATGTCGGCCATTCGCTCGTAAGCGTTCTGCTTCGGCATGCCGTCGACGAAGCTCCACATGAATTGGCTGAAGCCTGGACCCGATTCCAGCTCAAGGAACGCCTTCGCGTTGGAGATGGCGGCTTCGATCTTGCCGCGATGGCGGACGATGCCCTCGTTCTTGAGCAGGCTTGCGACCTTCCTCTGCCCATAACGCGCCATCTTTTCCGCATCAAAATTGTCGAAGGCGGCGCGGAAGGCCTCGCGCTCGCGCAGAATAGTGATCCAGGCCAGCCCTGCCTGGAAGCCTTCCAACACGAGTTTCTCAAACAGGGCGCGGGGGT
>DASZGQ010000107.1:0-1673 GCA_035938735.1 Methyloceanibacter sp. | reverse complement strand
CAGGATGGTGGTTCCCTGCTCCTTGTTGATGCGCACGATGATCTCGAAGATCTCCTTCACCAGTTTCGGCGACAGGCCGAGTGAAGGCTCATCGAGCAGCATCAGTTTCGGCCGCGACATCAAGGCGCGGCTGATCGACAGCATCTGCTGCTCGCCGCCGGAAAGCTGCCCGGCGCGCTGGTCGGCACGCTCGCGCAGCATGGGGAAATAGTCGAAGACCATGTCCATGTCGCGGGCGATGCCGTCCCGGTCGCGGCGGGTATAGGCACCCATCATCAGGTTCTCGCGCACGGTGAGGAACGGAAACACCTCGCGTCCCTCCGGAACATGGCTGATGCCGAGCCGCATGACGCGATCCGGATCGGTGCGCTGGATTTCGCGTCCCTCGAAGACGACGCTGCCCTTCTGCGGATCCATCACCCCGGATATCGTCTTCAGGATCGTCGTCTTGCCGGCGCCGTTAGCGCCGAGCACGGTGACGATCGCGCCGGTCGGCACCTCGAAGCTGACGCCGCGGATCGCCATGATCGGGCCGTAGTAGGTCTCGATATTGCTGACTTTGAGCAGCGGCTCGGCCATGCCCGTCATCCCCCGATATAGGCTTTGATGACGTCGGGGTGGCTCTGCACCTCGCGCGCGGTGCCCTCGGCCAGCACGCGGCCATAATTCAGCGCCAGTACGCGGTCGGAAACCTCGCTCACCAGGCTCATGTCATGCTCGACCATGAGCACGGTGATGCCGAGGTCGTTCTTGATGTCCTGGATCCAGAACGCCATGTCCTGGGTCTCCTCGACGTTCAGGCCGGAGGACGGCTCGTCGAGCAGCAGCAAGGTCGGCTCGGTGCACAGCGCGCGGGCCAGCTCGACCACCTTGCGCACGCCGTACGGCAGGTTGAGGATGAGGCTGTCGCGATATTGCTGCAGGTCGAGAAACTCGATGATCTCCTCGACACGCTCGCGATGGGCGAGCTCCATGCGGCGCACCTTCGGCAGGAACAGTACTTCCTCCCACAGGCGCGATTC
Organism: Methyloceanibacter sp.; assembly: GCA_035938735.1. Lineage (GTDB taxonomy): Bacteria > Pseudomonadota > Alphaproteobacteria > Rhizobiales > Methyloligellaceae > Methyloceanibacter. The sequence continues at coordinate 651 of DASZGQ010000107.1, read as the reverse complement.
CCGGTGCGCGTGCCGCCCGAGCAGCAGGTTGTGCAGCACGGTCGCGTACTGGAACAGCTCGATGTTCTGGAAGGTGCGGGCGATGCCGAGCTTGGCGATCTGGTGCGGCGGCACGTGGGTGATGTCCCGGTCCTGAAAGACAAGTTGGCCGCTGCTGGCTTCGTAGATGCGGCTCACCAGGTTGAAAATCGTGGTCTTGCCGGCGCCGTTCGGGCCGATGATGGTATAGACCTCGCCCTTCGCCACTTCGAAATTCACGCTGTCGACGGCTTTGATGCCGCCGAAGTTGATGGATATGTCGCTCGCCTTGAAGAAGGTCACCGCAGTCGATCCGATTTCATATAGGCCTTCTGCCGCTTGAAGGTCGCCTTCTTGTACATGGGGAAGAGCGAGAAATAGAGTTTGATCTTCAGCCAGCGGCCGTAGATGCCAAGCGGCTCGAGCAGAATGAAGAGCACCAGGATGAAGCCGAAGAGGCCCGGCTCCACGCCCGGCTGATGAATGAACGTGTCGAGCTTTGCCGAAATGTAATTCGCGACCGCGTCAGGCAGAAAGAGCAGCTTCGCCGCGCTGAAGGCAAGGGGGGCGACGGAATCGCGGAGATGGGCGATCAGCACCGGCAGCGAGGCGACGAAGATGGCGCCGTAGAAC
>DASZGQ010000106.1:0-3501 GCA_035938735.1 Methyloceanibacter sp. | reverse complement strand
TTGTGCGGTAGGTACGGCGTGTATGTAGCGGCTGTGTAGTGGTCGAGTTCTTACCCGGCTCCCGGCAATGTTCTCAGAGGGTGCAAGGGGGCCGCCGTAGCCGCTGACTCTTAATCAGCGGGTCCAAGGTTCGAGTCCTTGTGCGCCCACCGCGCCAAAGTTCACGCAGAGTTTGCAGCGAAGCAGAAGGTTCCAAAGAGGTTCCAACGTTTGTGCGTGAGGCTATCAAAGCTATGCCAGTAGCGGCACGGTCGACTCTCGGCTCTCCGATGAAGGCCAAACCGGGTCAAGTCCTCATCAGCTCGCCGAAGGACTCGGCTGGAAGGGCGTTTCCGCCGCCGACGTCAGTGCGCGGCAGGCTATAAGGCCGCATTGTGTGTCGTTTTGGGTTCTACGGCAGCAAAACGCGCGGGGCCGCGGAGTGGTGCCGCCGTCAAATCCCTAAGGAAAACCTCAAGGCTCAGAAAATCTGAGCCCCGTAACGGAGGGAACGCGCGGCGGCCAAGCCAAAGATGTGCAACAACGTGGGCGATCGAGTACTCCAACGCTAGCCTTCAGGTCGAACTATGTAAACCGCTGTGAAAGACCGCCATCATGACGTGAGGGGGCGTCGGTTGATCCAAGGGGCTGCTCGTCGCACGGTATGCATTCAAAACACGGCCTGTTTTCCCGATCGCCAAATGAAAGAGACTATGCTCGAGGGCTTCCGATCAAGCGTCCGCTCGCCCCTGGACGCTAGGCGCAAAAAGCGTGCCGCTTGCAATGCGGCGGTGTAAAGTCGGGTGTTCGGGGGTGTCCGCCTCGGCCTCGGCCGCCGGACACGCTCGCCAAACGCGATACGGGCGGAGGGTTGGCTCATGGGCGATTTCGGCATCGGCGCTGCTGTGCGCCGCAAGGAGGATTTCCGCTTCCTCACGGGGCAGGGCACCTACACCGATGACATTAACCGGCCCGGCCAGCTCCACGCCTTTCTATTGCGCAGCCCCCACGCTCATGCAGAGCTGGGCACCATCGACACCGCTGCCGCCAAGACGGCGCCCGGCGTTGCTGCGGTCGTCACCGGCGCCGATCTGCAAGTGGGCGGTCTTCCCTGCGGCTGGCTCGTCACCTCGAAGGACGGCAAGCCCATGATCGAGCCGCAGCATCCACTGCTCGCCCAAGGCAAGGTGCGCCATGTGGGCGATCCAGTGGCAGCAGTCATCGCCGAGACACGCGAGCAGGCGAAGGATGCCGCCGAGCTCATCGACGTCAGCTACAAGACGCTGCCGGCCGTGGTGACGTCGGACGCAGCGATCAAGTCGGGAAGCCCGCTTCTCTTCGACACGGCACCCGGCAATCTCTGCTTCGACTGGCATCTGGGAGACAAGGCGGCAGTCGACGCCGGGTTCGCCCGCGCCGACCACATCACGCGTCTTGATCTTGTCAACAATCGGCTGGTCTCAAACCCGATGGAGCCGCGCGCCGCCATCGGCGAATTCAATCGTGGCACTGGCGAATACACGCTCTACACGACAAGCCAAGCGCCGCACGTCCATCGGCTTCTGATCGCCGCCTTCGTGCTGCAGCTGCCGGAGCACAAGCTGCGTGTGGTAGCGCCCGATGTGGGCGGTGGCTTTGGCACCAAGGGCTCGCTCTATGCCGAGCAGGCGCTGGTGCTCTGGCTCGCGGGCAAACTCGGTCGCCCGATCAAATGGACCGCCGAGCGCAACGAAATCTTTTTGACCGACAACCAGGCGCGTGACCATCTCACCAAGGCGGAGCTCGCTCTCGACGAGGACGGCAAATTCCTCGCCATGCGGGTCGCCACGCTGGCCAATCTCGGTGCCTATCTCGGCAGCTTCGCCCCGGCAATCCCGACCTGGTGCTATGGCACCTTGCTCGCCGGCAATTACGCGACTCCCGCGATTTATGTAGAGGTCAAGGGCGTTTTCACCAACACCGCGCCGGTCGATGCCTATCGCGGCGCTGGGCGGCCAGAGGCCTGTTACGTGGTAGAGCGCCTCGTCGACGGCGCCGCGCGCGAGATGAGGCTCGACCCGGTGGTGCTTCGCCGGCTCAACTTCGTCCCTAACGACGCCTATCCCTATACGACGCCTGTTGCGCTCACCTATAACAGCGGCGATTACTTCAAGACACTCGACATGGCGGTGAAAGCGGCCGGTTACGGCGGCTTCGAGCAGCGACGGAAGAAGGCGGCAAAACACGGCAAGCTGCGCGGCATCGGCATCTCCACCTATATCCAGGCCTGCGCCATGGCGCCCTCGGTGATAGCGGGCCAACTCGGTGCACGCGCCGGCTTCTACGAGTCGGCGGAAGTGCGCGCCCACCCCACCGGCAGCATCACCGTCTTCACCGGCTCGCATAGCCACGGCCAAGGCCACGAGACGACGTTCGCCCAACTCGTGGCCGATCGCTTCGATGTCCCTCTCGAGATGGTTGACATCGTCCACGGCGACACCGGCCAGGTCCCCTTCGGCATGGGGACCTACGGGTCGCGCTCGCTTGCGGTGGGTGGTACCGCACTGGTTAAGGCCATGGACAAGATTGTCGCCAAAGCCAAGAAGATCGCCGCTCATCTGCTCGAGGCCGCTGAGGCCGATGTCGAATTTGCCGACGGCAAATTCTCGGTCGCTGGCACGGACAGTGTGCCGTTTGCTCAGGTGGCCTTCGCCGCGTATGTCCCGCACAATTACCCCATCGACACGCTGGAGCCCGGTCTCAACGAGACCGCTTTCTACGATCCCATTAATTTCACCTATCCCGCCGGCGCCTATATCGCCGAGATCGAAATCGATCGCGAGACCGGCACGGTCGAGCTTGTCAACTTCACTGGCGCCGACGATTTCGGCCGCATCATTAACCCGCTGATCGTGGAGGGCCAGGTCCACGGCGCGCTTGTCCAGGGCATCGGCCAGGCGCTCTACGAGAACGCCGTCTATGACGAGAGCGGCCAGCTTGAGACGGGCTCGTTCATGGACTATTGCATGCCGCGTGCCGACAATTTCCTTCCGTTCAAGCTCGAGACCAACACCACGCTCTGCACGCACAATCCCCTGGGCGCCAAAGGCTGCGGCGAGGCCGGGACCATCGGCGCGCCCGCGGCGATCATGAACGCGGTGGTGGATGCATTGGCGCCGCTTGGCATCGTCGATATCGACATGCCCGCCACCTCTGAGCGCGTGTGGCGCGCCATGACCAACTGCGGCAAGTCCCAGCCTGCTCTTTAGCAGCAAGATTCGCTGCGGAGGTGCTTTTCAGGAGCAAGCACTAGTCGAGTTACCGTGCCGTGCTGCCGTCATTATTGACGACGAACGGCATGCTGATCGCACTTCGGTATCGATGTACAATGACATGCTCGTGGTGCAATGCTATCGGCCACAAGGAACGAGAGAAGGAGAGAGAGCGACACACCATTGACGTGGTGCGCGGCCCGCGCTCCTAACGGCGCATCGGGCATAAATCGCCGCACCGGTAATGAAAACGGAGGCCGGGCTTGATCGG
>DASZGQ010000105.1:0-4359 GCA_035938735.1 Methyloceanibacter sp. | reverse complement strand
AGGCCGACAAGACGAAGGCCGCTGAGCTTGCCGTCATCGCGGCGAAGGTCGCCGCCGAACTCGCCAAGCGGCCTGCGGCTTTTCCACAGCTGATTGTCACCTCGGCCCGTACTGGCGCCGGCATGCCGGACCTTCGCGCGGCAATCGCCGCGTTTGCTCCAAACGCGGTTGTACGCTGAGCCTGCCCACCGCTATAAGCACACCGGTGAGCAAGACCAAATCATCAACGGCAAGACGCAAGGTCGAGCCCGCGCCGAAGGCAATCCCGGCGCCGGGAGAGGCCGATCTCGCCTCCGTCTATGCCAAGGCCAAGATCCTGTCAGAGGCGCTGCCCTTCATGCAGCGCTACGACAACGCCACGGTGGTGGTGAAATATGGCGGCCACGCCATGGGTGACCTCGAGCTTGCCACGGACTTCGCCCGCGACATCGTGCTGATCAAGCAGGCCGGCGTGAACCCGATCGTTGTGCATGGCGGCGGTCCGCAGATCGGCTCACTGCTTGAGCGGCTGAACATCAAGTCCGAGTTCAAGGGCGGCTTGCGCGTCACCGACCGGGAGACCGTCGAGGTGGTGGAGATGGTGCTCGCCGGCTCGGTCAACAAGGAGATCGTCGCTGCCATCAATGCGCAAGGCGGCAAGGCGGTCGGCATCTCCGGCAAGGACGCCAATCTGATGCGGGCGATGCGGCTCGAGCGGCGCTTCCGCGATCCGGATTCCAATATCGATACCATTCTCGATCTTGGCTTTGTCGGCGATCCCGTCGCCGTCGATCCGCACATCATCGACGTGATCATTCATTCGGACCTGATCCCGGTGATCGCCCCGATCGGCGTCGGTCCGGAGGGCGAGACGCTCAACATCAATGCCGACACCTTCGCCGCGGCGCTTGGCACGGCGCTCAAAGCAAAACGGCTGCTGCTGTTGACCGATGTGGCGGGCGTGCTCGACAAGAGCGGCCACCTGATCAAGTCGCTGACCACGGCAGAGGCGCAAGAGCTGATCGAGGACGGCACGATCTCCGGCGGGATGATCCCCAAGATCGAGAGCTGCCTCGACGTGATTGCCGAAGGGGTCGAGGCGGTGGTGATCATCAACGGCAAGGTGCCGCACGCAGTGCTGCTCGAGCTGTTCACCGAGCATGGCGCAGGGACCTTGATCGAGCGGCGCGCGCGCAAGGGCGGGGTAAGGAGATCGTGATGATCGCAAAGCCCGATCTCACTGGCGGGTTCGGTCATGTCGAGGTCTGGGTGTTCGATCTCGACAACACGCTCTACCCCGCCGACTGCAATCTCTTCGCCGAGATCGACACGCGCATGGGCGACTTCATCGCCGACCGCTTCGGCGTCTCGCATGAAGAAGCGCAACGCATGCGCAAAGCCTATTGCTACCAATATGGCACCACGCTCGCCGGCCTGATGCGGCTGCACGATGTGTGCCCCAACGCCTTCCTCGATTATGTGCACGACATCGACCTGAGCGTCATCGCCCCGGCGCCGGAGCTGCGCGACGCGTTCGATGCGCTCCCCGGCCGGAAGTTCGTCTTCACCAACGGCTCGCGCAAGCACGCCGAGTCGGTGATCTCGCGGCTTGGGCTCGACGGCCGCTTCGATGATGTGTTCGACATCCACGCCGCCGAGTTCATTCCGAAGCCGGAGCGCGCGGCCTATGAGCGCTTCATGGGAGCTCATGCGGTCGCAGCCCCGAACGCGGCGATGTTCGACGACTTGCCCCACAATCTGCGTACTGCCCACGAGCTTGGGATGACTACGGTGCTGGTGGCTTGCGGGCACACCGACCATCCCGAGCATCGCGCCATCGCCGGTTGGGGCGAGCTACCCTCCCATATCCATCATCGCACCGATGCGCTGGCATCCTTCCTCGCCGACATCGAGGCTGCGCGCGCGGAAGAAGTCGAGCGCGCCACGGCTGCCGGCGCCTATTGCTGCCTTTAAGCCCGGGGCCGATCGACCATGACGCATGAGCATCTGAAGAGCTTTATCGAAAGCGCTTACGAGCACGCCGGCGACATCAATACCAAGACCAAGGGCGTGGTGCGCGACGCCGTGGAGGAGACCCTCGACTTGCTCGACAAGGGCGAGGCGCGCGTGGCGGAGAAGATCGACGGCCAATGGGTGGTCAATCAGTGGCTGAAAAAGGCGATCCTGCTTTCCTTCCGCCTAAACGATCCTGAAAAGATCGATGGTGGCCCGGCAGGCGGCGCCTGGTGGGACAAAGTTCACACCAAATTCGCCCATTGGAAGGCGAAGGACTTCAAGGAGGCGGGCTTTCGCGTGGTGCCTGGCGCCATCGTGCGCCGCTCGGCCTATATCGCGCCGGGGGCCGTGCTGATGCCCTCCTTCGTCAATCTCGGTGCGCGGGTGGATAGCGGCACCATGGTGGACACCTGGGCGACCGTCGGCTCGTGCGCGCAGATCGGCAAGAACGTGCATCTGTCCGGCGGCGCCGGCATCGGCGGCGTGCTCGAGCCGCTACAGGCGAACCCCGTGATCATCGAGGACAATTGCTTCATCGGCGCCCGCGCGGAAGTTGCCGAAGGGGTGATCGTCGGCGAAGGCTCGGTGCTCTCCATGGGCGTTTATCTCGGCCAGTCGACCAAGATCATCAGCCGCGCCACGGGCGAGGTCTTACAAGGCCGCGTGCCGCCCTACTCCGTGGTGGTTTCGGGAACGCTGCCAGGCAAGCTGTTGCCGAACGGCGCGCCAGGCCCGTCGCTCTATTGCGCCGTGATCGTGAAGACAGTGGATGAAGGCACCCGCGCCAAGACCTCAATCAACGAACTGCTGCGGGATTGAACGCAAGAGACCCATGAGCCTGACCGAGCTTCTGTTCAGCTTCAAAGGCCGCATCAACCGCAAGCCTTGGTGGCTGGCGAGCCTTGCCGTCGGCGTAGCAACGAGCCTTATCACCGCGATCCTGGAATTTGCCGCGAGGGTCTCGGGCAACACGGCCGTTGATCCCGGCACGCAGGTTGTCGAGCCAACCGGGATTCTTAGTTTGGTCGTGCTCGCCGTCGGGCTTGCCAATACATGGATTACCTTCGCGCTCTGCGTGAAGAGGCTGCACGACCGGGATCGCACGGGCTGGTGGCTCCTGTGGCAATCGTTGATCTTGGTGCTGGCCGTGATCTTGATCGTCGTGGCCATCGCGACACCTAAGGAGCAGGCACCACTGTGGTATACGCTGGTGGGCAGTGTGGCCGTTGCCGCCTTCGCCGTTAGCATTTGGCTCTTCGTGGAAATCGGCTTCCTGCGGGGAACACAAGGCCCCAACCGCTTCGGCCCCGATCCGCTCGGCGCGCCAAAGGCCGACGCCCAACTTTAGGGCACGCCGTCATCTGACCCTCGCTGCGGGTCCGGCGAGCCGCTATACAGGGCGGCAAAAGCAGGGTGCCGCCCATGACAGAGCAGAGCGAAAGTCCGGTTGAGCTTGCCAGAGACCTGATCCGCTGCCCGAGCATCACGCCAACGGAAGCCGGCGCCTTGGACGTGCTGGAGCGGGCTTTGGCGCGGGGCGGTTTTGAGTGCCGGCGCCTCACCTTCACCGAGGACGGCACCCCTCCGATCGACAATCTCTTTGCCCGCATCGGCGCAGGGGCGCCGCATCTTTGCTTTGGCGGCCATACCGACGTGGTGCCGCCAGGCGACGAAGCCTTATGGACCTACCCCCCTTTTGGCGGCGTGGTCGAGGACGGCGTGCTCTATGGGCGGGGCGCTTCCGACATGAAGGGCGCTATCGCGGCGTTCGCTGCCGCCGCGCTCGATTTTGCCAAAGCCAAGGGCGAGGACATTCCTGGCTCGATCAGCCTCCTCATCACCGGCGACGAGGAGGGGCCGGCGGTCAACGGTACCCGCAAGGTCCTCGACTGGATGGCGACCAACGGCGAGCAGCCCGACCATGCGCTGGTTGGCGAGCCGACCAACGCCACAAGGCTCGGCGAATCCATCAAGATCGGACGTCGGGGCAGCCTCAACGGCCGTCTCAAGGTGACCGGTGTCCAGGGTCACGTCGCCTATCCGCACCTTGCCAGGAACCCGCTCAAAGGGCTCGTCGCAGTGCTGGCGCGGCTCTACGACCAGCCGCTCGATTTCGGTAGTGCTTATTTCTCGCCGTCGAATTTCGAAGTGACCAGCATCGACGTCGGCAATGCGGCGATCAACGTGATCCCGGTCAGGGCCGAGGCCATGTTCAACGTCCGCTACAACGACCGCCACTCGGCGGAGTCCCTAAAGACCAAGATATGGGAGCTCGCGGCAAAGATCCTCGAGCCGAGCGGCGTCGAATTCGAGCTTGCCTTTGAGCCGCCGAGCCACACTTTTCTGACCGAGCCAGGGCCGCTC
>DASZGQ010000104.1:0-16681 GCA_035938735.1 Methyloceanibacter sp. | reverse complement strand
AGATGATCTGCGCAGGAAGGCTAGGCTAGGTCACCCGCAGCGCCCACCAGGCCACCGCGACGTTGGCAACAAGATAAGCCGCAAGGAGCGCGCCGACCCAAATGCGATCAGCGCGCGAAATTGATGTCTCAGCGTCGGCGTCGGCACCGCGCCACGAGGTTATTACCACACCCGCCAGCGCCAGGATGATGAAGAGGTAGGCAAGGAGCTAGACCTTGTCGATCAAGGGCGAGAGGATCACGGTGCCCCCATGACGCAAGCTGAGTTTCACGCCCGCGCCTGGAAGTCTGGAAACGACAAGGCGCGCGAGCTGGGCTGGATCGCGTAAAGCGCCACTCAGGCCTGCCGAGTGCCCCGCCAACCCCATATCGCCGAGCCCAGAAGGCGATGACGCGCTCGCTTGCACGCGCTCGCTCGACGTGAAGCCCCTTGCGGACCTCTCGTTGCTATTGCAGCCACAATGCGCTCAATGCCAGCACGAGAAAGAAAACGATGACCGCGATAAGCGCCACCTTAGCGATTGTGTTCATGGCCTCGCCATATATCGCGCGCCGACGCCTAGAGAAGAAGCCCCGCACGGGGGGAGCGGGGCTTCCAGGGTTCCATGGGGGGGAACCTGAGTTCCGTTGGGGGCGGAACCCGGTGATGGCGAGGGACAGCCATCACACTCAATCTATCACAATTGTATGAGGCAAAGACCATACCAAAGGTGGTCGATGCTGCGCCCCCAAGAAACGCACTAGCAAAAAACAAAAAGGGAAAGCTCGGCACCTTCTGCCAAGCTCCCAAGCACAGTGCGTCTTTCCCCCTGTCTTCGCGCGCGCACTCAAATCAGCATTTCCAATTGAGAGCAGAAATCGTAAGTGCGGCAAAACTCAGGCAGATGTCACACCGCCCCGTGGAAGGCCGCCAACGACAGGACTACAATCGGGCTATCGCGCTTGCGTCCTGCTGCTACTGTGGGGATTGTGGCTGCAATTGAAATTGACGGGCTCAGCTATGCACCAATTCCGAATTATTCTTGCCACATGCGCGGTTGCGATCTCGATTACGGTGGTGATTCCCGAACGAGCGATGGCGGTAGAAAGCATGTTTGTATTTGTCCAACAAGCAGACTCTCCCGGCAACGACTATTCGAGGATAGACCATTCCTCTTTTGAGAAATGCGAACTTAGTTGTGAGAGGGATGTGGCATGCAACGCATTTACGTACAATCAGATCAAGGGTGAGTGTTTCCTAAAGAAGGCCCCTGCACAATGGACAACGATGCGTCTCGGAGCAATTACCGGAATCAAGCTTTCACCGGTGCAGCTACCGTCGGAGGGCGAGTGACGATAAACTCTGGCATGAAGACGTTGTCACCCTTGTTGTGCTCTTAGGGCGTGGTGTCTTCGGCCTCATGGCGCGCGTTAGAGAGATGCTTATGGCTTGGAGCTGCCCAGGCCCGCCTCACTCGCCTAGCGGTTTTCTTGCCCACCGAAGCCAACCCTCGATATTTGATAGGGACTAAGCCGACTTAGACTTCACAGAAGTGCCCTGTTTCAGTCGCTACGGGCTCTGTGTGGCGCTGGTTCGTAGCCCATCCTTAGCCCGACATTTGCCTCCCAGCCGGAAGTTTCGACTAAGCCATTGAGATTGCTGGTGCCGCAAGAGGGATTCGAACCCCCGACCCCATCATTACGAATGATGTGCTCTACCGACTGAGCTATTGCGGCATGGCGCGAAACGGCGCGGGGCCAGGTAATGCGCCCAGTGCTTAATGCCAATGTCCCGCCGTTGCAAGTTCGGGACCCGTGCCGCGGCGCGTGAAATCAGCGAATTTGCGCCGCGCGCAGGCGCTCCAGTGACGCCGGACTCTCATCGGGGTCGGTTGGCGTTACGCCCGGATCGTCGGGCACAGGTGGCGCCACATAAAACTCCGGTTTCGGCCGGCTTTGTCCGGGCTGCTCGCGAGGCGCGGCCGGCGGCACGGCAGGACGAGGTTGATCAGCTTCGGTCGCCGGCCGCGGAGGGCTTGTGCCGTCGCCGGACGAGACCGGCGTGCGCGCCGAGGCGAGCTCAGGCTTCTTCGGTTCAATCTTCTCGACCGGAGCGGCAACCTTCAGTGCCGGCGGTGGTTCCGGCGCCTCGTAGTGTTCCTCGATCAGCAGCGTTTGGTCGCCGCGCCCGATGGCATCTACAGGCGCCTTCCATTCGAAGGCATCGACTGCGCCGGTGACCGGCGAGACCGGAAGCCAGCGGTCGGAGACGTAACCGTCGGCGATCCAAGCCCGATCGCGCGGCGCGCGCACGGCGCGGGCTAGCCATTCGCGCTCGCGTCCCTTGTTGCCCTCGCCGGATTCGATGCGTGCCATGAGCGCGCAGACGCGGGCCGGCGGGCGATCATGGAGATAGGGAGAAAGCGCCCCCTCCGCAGCTTGCCAATCGCGCGCTTCGATGGCGGCGACGGCGATGGCGATCTGTCCCTCTATGTCGCCTGGCGTGAGACTCGCGAGATGCTCGACGCGCTTCACCCGGTCGCGCGGAGCCTCGCCAGGCTTGGCGAAGGCATAGACGGTGGCGAGGTCCGGATGGGGCGCAAGCTTCCAGGTACGCGCGATGAGACGGCTTGCCTGCCTCGTCTCGCCCTTCGAAGCAAGCAGCCGGCCCGCGATCTCGGCCGCGGCGATAAGCGAGGGCGCAAGCCGCAACGCTTCGCTGGCAAGGGCAAGGGCTTTGTCGGACGCAGGGGATTCGAGATCGCGCGCCTCGGCGGTGAGCAGCACGGCGCGACGCCGGAGCGCCACGTCAGGCTCGACATTGCCGTGCTTGCGCGCCACGGCGAGCGTGGCCAAGGCTCCTTCCCAATCGCCAGCGCGCGCCTGCATGTCGAACAGCGCGTTCACGCTCCAGCCGGCTTGCGGATCGGTGCGCACGGCCTGTTCGGCAAGCGCGCGGGCCGCGTCATGGTCGCTGCCGCGCTTTGCCTCGAGGAACAGCCCGCGCAATCCCAGAAGCTCAGTCTCCGGCCGGTCGAGCATGGCTTCGAAGGCGCGCCTCGCCGATGCGCGGTCGCCCTTGAGCTGCGCCGCCTGCGCCTTGAGGAGAGCGGTAAGCGGCTCGTTGGGAAGATTGCGGCGCGCCACGCTCGCGTAACGTTGTGCCAGCGTTCGGTCGCCGACGCCGATGGCGAGGAGCCCGCGGGTCAGAGCATCGAAACCTTGGCGGCGGCGGCGCTCTCGCCTATAGGCGGCCATGGCCGCTGGCCGCGTCAGTACGTAGCGTAACAACGACCAGACGAGGAGCAGTGCGGTGACGACCGAAGCCAGCGCGAGTGCTCCGACAAACGCGCTCGTCTTGATCTCGTAGCCCAGCCACTCGATGGTAATCGCGCCTGGCCGGTCGGCCAACCAAGCGAGACCCAGGGCCGCGGCGATGACAAGGATGACGAACGTCAGGACGCGGAGCATCGGTCTAGGGCTTTGCTTCCGGGCCGGCGCCGCCGCCGAGCGAGGCCAGGACCGCGCTTTCGAGCTTGGTCAGCGTGTCGTTGGCTGAGGCTCGCGTACGCGCATCCTCAAGCCAGTCAGCAAAGGCATCACGCGACGGCGCCGGCATTGCTTCAATCTCCTTGATGGCGGCGGTGAGGTCACCTTGCTGAAGCGCTGCTTCGGCTCTCGCCATCACTGCGCTTGGTTCGGTCCCCGTGGTGTCAGCGCCGACGCGGCGGATGGTCACCGCGGATTTGGCGCTCGCAATCATGCTGTCGAGGAAGGACGCCTCCGCAGGAGCAGGCCTTGGAGCAGCGCTCGTCTCAGCGACCTTCTGCAGGCTGCGGGCAAGCTCCGCGACGGTCGGGATGCCGGCTTCGGCGTGTGCGGGCAGCGCACCGAGATCGCCAAGGTCAGGCGTGAGAGACCGCAACACGGCAAGCTCGGCGGCGTAGGGGCGGCCGGCGGCGACAGCGTCGCGCAAATTGGCGAAGGCGATGGCCGCGGCCCCGGACTTTGCTCTGGCCGCCGCCGTGGAAAGATCGGGAAGCGCAGCTTCGAGCTTGGCGATCCTCTGGTCGAGCGTGGTGAGTTGGGGGGCGAGATCGGAGCTGTCGCCGGCGAGATTTGCTTCGGCGAGCGCGCCTAGCTTCGCCTTCAGCGCAGCGACCTCTCCTTGCAGGGCTTCGAGACATTTGGTGTTCGAGGTCTGCTGAGCTGCGAGCGCGCTGTCGATCTTTTCTTGCAGCTTCTGTTGGATGTCGCCGAGCTTGGCATCGAGCGCCGCAGCGTCGCCTACCGAGCCGCCGTCCTTGGCGGATTCAGCGAGAGAATTCAGAGCCTCTTCGAGATGCGTCACCCGATCGGTCAGGCCCGAGAGGTCCGGCGGAGTCTCCACCTTGCGCTCCTCCAGCGTCTTGATGCGGGCATCGAGTGCGCCGAGTGCTTCGGTGTCACCCGCGGGCGGCGCGCCAGTTTCGAGCTTGGTCAAACGATTCTCGATCGGCGTGAGATCGGCCGGCTGTGCGGTCTGCACCGGAAGCTTGTCCCAAGCAAATGCCAAGGCCACAACGCCGATGAGGCCGCCGAGGAGTCCGGCAGCAAGATGGGTAAAGAGGCTTCTGAGCTCAGTCGGACTCGTGCGGGGTGGCGGGCCTTTGCGGTCGTGCTTCGCTTTCAGTCCTTCCGAGTCGGGCTTGCCGGTCTCCGCGGAAGGATCGGGCGAAGCAGCCCCTTCCGGCTCGGAATCGACTAAAACCTCGGTCGCGGTCCCCTCGATGGTCGGAGCCGGGCGCTTGCCGGAACCTGGGTTAAGTGGGTCGCCAAAGGGGTCAGCCATTACGCCTACCGTTAGCTCTTCAAAATCAGCACGCGAGTCTTACGAGGATGCCGCCTCGGGTGAGATGAGCACAAGGATATCTTCCTCGCGCGGCTGCGCTGCCACAATTGTCCGGCCTTTGAGCGGCTCCACGGCCTGTGCTACCGCCGCCGAGAGGCAATAGCAATCAAGTCGCGAAGCTTGCGTTACCGCGCCGTGGCGCACCACGAGAGCAGCAAAGATCGCCGCCGTACGCGGCGACATTAAGATAACACCGTCGAGCTCGCCTGCGTTCAGCAGGGCCAGCGCACGCTCCGGCAGCTTTGTCGCCGGAACCGCGCGATAGAGGACAGGCTGCCGTACCTTGAAGCCCCGAGCTTCCAGCGCCGACTTCAAGTCGAAGGCAACGGTCTCGCCCGAAAGATGCACCAGCGCCCCGGCATTTGGCTTGAGTGTATCCGCGATCAAACGCGCCAAGGTTTCGCCCGTTCCGGGGCCGGTCGTCACTTTGGCGAAGCCAAGCTCAACCGCGGCTTTTGCAGTGGCTTCGCCCACGGCATACAGTGGAAGCCGCACCGCCTTCCTAAGATCGGGGTGAGACGCACGCGCACGTAAGGCATTGCGGCTCGTGACGATCAGCGCCTGCGCGCCATCAAGATCGAGCGGGGCGCCTTTTGCGGGCTCTATGACAAGCAGCGGAGCAAGCACCGGCTCATGACCGCACGCGGACAGAAGTTCACCCTGGCGGGTGGCGTCGGGTTCCGGTCGCGTGACGAGGAGGCGCATCACAAGCGCGGGGTGAGGCTGGTCAGAAAATTCGGACCGGCGAGCGCGAGCAACCCGCGGCCGGATTCGGCACCAATGCTCGTGGCGTCTTCCGGAAGCCCACGTCGCTCAATTTGGTGCCATTTCGTTCCTTCAGGATTAAGCACGAGACCACGGAAGCGCAAGACGCCTTCGGCGATTTCGGCAAGACCGGCGATCGGCGTCCGGCAGGAACCCTCGAGTTGCGCAAGGAAAGCGCGCTCGCAAGCGACGGCCGTTGCGGTGTTGTCGTCGTTCAACGCCTGCAACATGTCGCGCGTCTTGGCATCGTCGCTGCGGCGGGTGATGCCGATAGCACCTTGCGCCACCGCCGGAAGCATCTCATCCGTCGATAGGATAGAGGTGACATGGCCGGTAAGACCGAGGCGCGCTAGGCCGGCAAGCGCGAGCAGCGTAGCGTCGGCTTTGCCTTGCTCGAGCTTCGCCAAGCGCGTTTCGACATTGCCGCGGAAGTCGATGACCTCGAGGTCAGGACGCAATCGCTTCACCTGAGCCTGCCGGCGGAGCGACGAACTGCCGACCACTGCGCCCGCCCGAAGTGCCGCAAGAGACTCGCCCTTAGCGCTGATAAAAGCGTCGCGCACATCGCCGCGCGGCAGAACCGCGCCGATAGAAATGCCAGCAGGCAACTCCGTCGGCAAATCCTTCATTGAATGCACTGCGAGATCGACCGCACTCTCGAGCAGCGCCTCGTCGATCTCCTCGGTGAACAGACCCTTGCCGCCAAAGTCACGCAGCGGCTTGTCGCGAATTCGATCGCCGGACGTGGTGATGACGCTGAGCCCGACGGCGTCGTCGCCAACGCCGTGAGCGGCGATCAAAAGCGCCCGAACATGCCCCGCCTGCCATAGCGCAAGTGGGCTTCCTCTCGTGCCGATCAGGAGCTTGCGATCTAACAAGCCATTGACTCCGTTATTACAATTTGCCGATCTTCGGGCTGGCTGGAAAACCAGCCGAGTATTCGCGCGATCCGCGCGCCTCTTCAGTCTGCCCGGTCTTAACCTGTAAAGAAGTATCATGGCTACTGCTCCGAACAGTCGCGACCTCATCGTCCTCGGCATCGAAACGAGCTGCGATGAGACTGCCGCCGCCTTGGTGCAGCGCGAGGCCAGCGGCAGGGGGATCATCCTTGCTAATCTGGTGCGCTCGCAGCTTGTGCTCCATGCGGAGTTCGGCGGCGTGGTGCCGGAGATCGCCGCGCGCGCCCATGTGGAGTTGCTCGATCTGCTCATCGGCGAAGCTCTCGCTGAGGTTCGCCTTGGCTGTTCCGCGATCGACGGGGTTGCCGCGACGGCAGGTCCAGGCCTGATTGGCGGCCTCATCGTCGGTGTCACCACAGGCAAGGCCATTGCGCTCGCGCGCAGCATCCCCTTCATCGCGGTGAACCATCTCGAAGCGCATGCGCTTACCCCTGGCCTCACGCACGGGCTCCGCTTTCCCTACCTGTTGCTGCTCGTGTCCGGTGGACATACGCAGCTCCTTGTCGTCAAGGATGTGGGCTCCTACGTCAGGCTCGGCACGACATTGGACGACGCGCTCGGTGAAGCCTTCGACAAGGCGGCTAAGCTCCTCGGTCTTGGCTATCCTGGGGGCCCCGCCGTCGAGGAGTCCGCCAAGCACGGCCACGCCTCAATCACCTTGCCACGGCCCATGCGCGGACGGGCCGAGCCGCATTTCTCGCTCGCTGGACTCAAGACCGCGCTTCGGCATGAGGCGATGAACCGTGCCCCGCTCAGCGCGCAAGACGTCGCCGATCTCTGCGCAAGCTTCCAAGAGGCCGCCGCCGATGTCGTCGGCGACCGGACGCGGCGCGCGATGGAGCTCTATGTCGATGCGCTTGGACCGGATGCGCAACGGGCGCTCGTCGTTGCCGGCGGGGTTGCCGCCAATCAGCGCTTGCGCGCAGCGCTCACCGCCATCGCCTTCGAGCAAGGCTTCACGCTGATCCTGCCGCCCCTTGAGCTTTGCACCGACAATGCCGCCATGGTGGCCTGGGCTGGAGCCGAAAGACTTGCCCGCGGGCTTACCGAGGATCTCGCGGCGCCGGCCCGCGCCCGCTGGCCGCTCGATCCTGATGCGGTCCCGGCCATCGGTGCTGGCGTAAAGGCCTGATTACGAAGGGTCGAAGCAATCGTAGTTACGCTGACGCCAGATCAGCCCATCGTTGAACTCGAACACCTGCGCGAAGCGGGCTCGGAGTTGGTCGCCAGGCTTGAGCGTGCCGACGCCCAGCGCAAGAGTACCGGTCCAAATTGCTTCAAGAACGACGCATTCACCCGACGCCACGGCATTGACAACCTCGATCATCTGCGTTGCGATCACTTGTCGGCCCTTGGCGCCGGCTTCGCGCAAGGCCTTGAGGTCGCGAACGGCGCCGTTGGGCAGGAGCCAGTTGGGGAACTCCTCCTGCCTGATATCGTAATACGCTTCGATTTCAGCCGCGGGGGCTTGTGCGGCAACGGCCTGCACAAAGGCCTTGGCCCGCTCGATCAGGACTTCGTTCTCCATCCTCATTCCCCTTTGGCTTTGGCACCGTGGAATCTGGCATAAGGGGGATCCCATCCAGCGGCCGGGGGAGGCGATCGACGTTTTATGGCCCTGCAAACGGTCGGCATTGTTGGGGGAGGGGCGTGGGGCACAGCGCTTTGCGTGAGCGCCCGGCGTGCCGGCCGGGGCGTAATCCTTTGGGCGTACGAGCCCGAGACCATCGTCGAGATCAACGAGCAACATCGAAATTCGCTTTATCTGCCGGGGGTCTCACTCGATTCCGCCGTCAAGGCCACCGCCAAATTAAGAGAGGTCGCCACTTGCGATTTCGTACTCATGGTCACGCCGGCTCAGGAGCTGCGCGCGATCGCCGGCGAGCTTTCCCCCTATATGTGTGCCGATCAGCCGCTCGTGATCGGCGCCAAGGGCATCGAGCAATCGACAGGGCGGCTGCTTTCTGAAGTTGTTGCCGAGGTACTGCCGCAGGCAAGGATCGCCGTGCTCTCCGGGCCGAGCTTTGCCGCCGAGATCGCGCGCGGGCTTCCCGCCGCTTTGACGCTGGCTACGGCAAGCGAGGCGCAGGGCCGCGCGCTCGCGCATGCGCTCAGCCATTCCTCTTTCCGCTGCTATTGGAGCGATGACGTGGCAGGCGCCGAGATCGGCGGTGCGCTCAAGAATGTCTATGCCATCGCCGCCGGCATCGTCGCCGGCAAGAAGCTTGGCGCGAGTGCTCATGCTGCGCTCGTTACACGAGGTTTCGCCGAAATGATGCGCTTTGGCGTAGCGCTCGGCGCCCGCCGTGAGACCTTGGCCGGACTCTCCGGCCTCGGCGACCTGGTCCTGACCTGCGGTAGCCCGCAATCGCGCAACATGTCGCTTGGCATCGCGCTTGGCGAAGGACGAAGCTTAAGCGAGGTGCTGACGTCGCGCCTATCGGTCACCGAAGGCATCTATACCGCAAGTGTAGTGGTGGAGATGGCGGAGGCGCGCGGCATCGAGATGCCGATCGCCCAGGCGGTGCATGCCGTGGTCTCGGGGCTGGCCACGGTCGATGAGGCGATCGAGGCCCTGCTCGCGCGGCCGCTCAGGCCTGAAGGCTAGTCCGGCTGTGGACAGTTCGGCCACGTAGGGAATAGCCTCGTCCGCGATAAGAGGAAAACAATGCTCTACGCCTTGATCTGCAGCGACAAGCCGGACAGCCTCGACATCCGCAAAGCGAATCGCCCAGAGCATGTCGCGTATCTGCAAGGCCTTGGCGATACGCTGGTACTTGCCGGTCCCTTCACCGAGGCAGACGGCCAAACCATGAATGGTAGCCTCATCGTCATCGAGGCAGCTTCGTTGCAAGCCGCGAAGGATATCGCCGCAGGCGACCCCGTCGCCAAGTTGGGCCTGTTCGCCTCTGTCGAGGTCCGCTCGTGGCTCTGGGCGTTCAACAGGCCAAGCGACGAGTGAGTGTTCACATGAACTATTGGCTATTCAAATCCGAGCCCAATGCCTGGTCCTGGGACCAGCAAAAGAAGGAGGGTGCTAAGGGCGGTGAGTGGGACGGCGTCCGCAACTACCAGGCCCGCAATGTCATGCGCGCCATGAGACGCGGTGATCTCGGCTTCTTCTATCACTCCAGCGAGGAGAAGCGCATCGTTGGCGTGGTCAAGGTGGTGGCCGAGGCGCACCCTGACTCGACCGATGGGACCGGGGTTTGGGAGTGCGTCGATGTCGCCGCCGTGAGCGACGTGGCAAAACCGGTGACGCTTGCAGAGATCAAGGCAACCAAGGCGCTCAAGCACATGGTGCTCGTCAACAATTCAAGGCTTTCGGTGCAGCCCGTTTCCGCCGAGGAGTGGAGCATTATCAGCCGCCTGGCCGGGCTTAAGAAGAAGGTGCGAAGCTAAAATTGAAGGGGGAGAAAAATGAGTGCCGTTCCGATCAACTACCTTGCTGTCGTCATCGCCGCTGTCGCTGGATTTCTCGTGGGCTGGGGGTGGTACACCGCCTTCGGCAAGATCTGGCAGGATGCGCTGGGCAAGAAGAAGGAAGACTGCAAGGCTACCCCACTTCCGTTCATTATTGCCGCGGTAGGCTGCCTGTTGATGGCCTGGATGCTCGCCGGGCTGATGGGTCATTTGGCGGACGTTACCGTTCGCGGCGGCGTCATCAGCGCATTCTTCGTCTGGGTCGGATTTGTGTTGACCACGACCGCCACGAACCAAGCCTTTCACGGCACAAAACCTATTGTGACAGCCATCGATGCCGGCCATTGGCTCGCCGTGCTCGCCGTCATGGGGGCGATCATTGGAGCCTTCGGAGCCTAGAAACCGAAGCCCACGGTGCGGCGCACGATTGTCGGCCGCCTCGCTGCCGTTCATAATGAGAGCAAGCTTCATGATGAAAGCGGGCTTCGCAACGTCTAGGGAGGAGCGGGCCGATGGCGGAGGACACTGTCTACAAGGTTGCGAAGGCTTGGAAGAAACACGCCTTTGTCGACAAGGAGGAGTACGAGAAACGTTACAAGAAGAGCGTCGACAAGCCGGACAAGTTCTGGGGCAAAGAGGGCAAACGGATCGATTGGATCAAGTCCTATACGCTCGTCAAGAACACGAGCTTCGCCTATCCGGACGTCTCGATCAAATGGTTCGAGGACGGGACGCTCAATGTCAGCGCCAATTGCATCGACCGTCACCTGAAGAAGCGCCGGCACCAGGTCGCCATCATTTGGGAGCCTGACGATCCCTCCGAGCCTCCGCGTCATATCACCTATGGCGAGCTGCATCGCGAGGTGAAGGTCTTCGCCAACGTGCTTCTCGCCATGGGCGTAAAACGCGGCGATCGCGTCACCATCTACCTGCCGATGATCCCGGAAGCTGCTTACGCCATGCTCGCCTGCGCGCGCGTCGGAGCGATCCACTCCGTGGTGTTCGGCGGCTTCTCGCCGGATTCGCTGTCCGGCCGTATAACCGATTGCAAGTCGAAGCTCATCATCACTGCCGATGAGGGGTTGCGCGGCGGCAGGAAGATCAAGCTCAAGCACAATACCGACGAGGCCCTGACCAAGTCGCTTGGCGATGAGAAGGTCATCGTCATTCGGCGAACCGGCGGCCAATGCGCCATGCATTCCGGGCGCGACTTCTGGTATCACGATCTCGCTGCCAAGGTTTCGGACAATTGCCCGCCTGTCGAGATGGGAGCGGAAGACCCGCTCTTCATCCTCTACACGTCTGGTTCGACGGGGCAGCCGAAGGGCGTGCTGCACACCTCAGGCGGCTACCTTGTTTATGCCGCCATGACGCATCAATTGATCTTCGACTATCACGAGGGCGACATCTATTGGTGCACGGCTGATGTCGGCTGGGTGACCGGGCACTCCTACATCGTCTACGGTCCGCTCGCCAACGGTGGGACCACGCTGATGTTCGAAGGCGTGCCGAATTACCCTGACGCCTCGCGCATGTGGCAGGTGGTCGACAAGCATGGCGTCAATATTTTCTACACGGCGCCGACCGCAATCAGAGCGCTGATGGGCGCCGGCGACGAGTACGTCACGGGCTCGAACCGCAAGTCGCTCAGGCTACTCGGCAGCGTAGGCGAGCCGATCAATCCGGAAGCCTGGGAGTGGTATTACCGCGTCGTCGGCGAGGAGCGCTGCCCGATCGTCGACACCTGGTGGCAGACTGAGACTGGTGGAATCCTAATCACGCCGTTGCCGGGCGCCACCAAGCTCAAGCCCGGTTCCGCGACTCTACCCTTCTTCGGCGTCCAGCCCGCGGTGGTCGATGCCGACGGCAACATGTTGGAGGGAGCAGTATCCGGCAACCTCGTGATTCTCGACGCCTGGCCGGGGATGATGCGCACCGTCTATGGCGACCACAAGCGTTTCGCGGACACCTACTTCTCGACCTACAAGGGCAAATATTTCACCGGCGATGGATGCCGCCGCGATGCCGACGGCTATTACTGGATCACAGGACGGGTCGACGACGTGATCAACGTGGCCGGCCATCGTATGGGCACGGCGGAAGTGGAGTCCGCGCTTGTGGCCCACCCAAAGGTGTCGGAGGCCGCCGTGGTCGGCTACCCCCACGTGGTGAAAGGCCAGGGCATCTATTGCTACGTGACGCTGATGGCTGGCGAGAGCGAGTCCGATGCGCTGAAGACCGAACTCCGCGACTGGGTGCGCAAAGAGATCGGCCCGATTGCCTCACCGGATCTGATCCAATTCGCGCCGGGATTGCCTAAGACCAGATCCGGCAAGATCATGCGCCGCATCTTGCGCAAGATCGCCGAGGACGATTTCTCCAATCTCGGTGACATCTCGACGCTCGCCGATCCTGCGGTGGTGGACGATCTCGTGCAGAAGCGCCAAAATCGTGGAGCGGCTTAGCCGATCAGACCTGGGGGAGACTTCGTCATGACTTGGCTCAAGTGGCTCCTCGTCGCTTTCGGACTCGTGGTCGTGCTTGTAATTGTCATCGTCGCCGGACTCGGTGTGATGACCTCCGAAAAAGAAAAGGAAGTTCGGCATATTTCGATCGGCCAACGCACGATCACTGTCTCGCACTACAAAAACCTGGCCCAGGAGACGACGGCGGATGGGGTCAAAATCGCCGTTGACGGCCACACTATCACCGCGACTCCCGATGCCATCGCCATCGACGGCAAGGTGCAGACCTTCGATCCAACGCAGGACGTGGAGATCACCATTGATGAGACCGGCGCGGTGCAGGCCAAGGCGCTGAGCGCGGGCGCTCCCCCGCCCGATGAAGAGAGCCCAGACGAAGGGGGCGGAGACTCCCCTCCCGAATAAGCTCGGGCCTGAGCTTAGGACGCGGTGGCGCGCGTCATCTCGCGGAGCAGCGACGACCAAGCTTCATTCGCTTCCCGGGGAAAGCGAGATTCAAGCGACTGCTCCAAGGTCCACACCCAGGCGCGCTGGAAGGTGTCGTAGTGGCCAGGTTTGACCCCCTCTTCGCGCTGGCGGGTGCCGAGCAGCCTAAGGATCGGCTGCAGCGACTGGAGCCGGTCGAGCGACAGCACCGCGACCTTCATCGCCGCCATGAACTTGCGCCGCTGCACCCGGTTCGGCGACTTGAACAGATTGCGCAGCGAAGGGTCGAGATCGATGGACTTGAGAAAGAACAGCCTGGCCACGAGGTCGGAGGCCGGCTCGATGATGGCGAAGGTCTCGCGGATCTGCCGCTTCTGCTCGCGGGTGAGCGATGGGCTGGCAGAGACAACGGGCTCAGGCGGCGGAGCAAGCAGTGTCAAGGACATTGGCGCGACTCGAGATAGGTTGAACTCTCGCCAGCATGCTCGGAAGCCCTTGAGGAACCGTTAAGGTAACCGCATCGCTAACGGCGTTCTCGCGCCCCGAGGCGCGTCGTCGAAGGTTGGCCAATACCTTGTGATAGGCGCGCATGCTTCCAACATATTTACCGTGAGCGCGGCGCATTCGCCCGCGCCGTTTGGAGGCCAGCCATGGGCTATTTCCGCACAGCCATCCTGCTTGCCGCGATGACCGCTCTGTTTATGGGAATCGGGTATCTGGTCGGCGGCCAAATGGGCATGGTCGTCGCCTTTGTCATCGCGGCGGTGATGAACCTGTTTGCCTACTGGAATTCCGACAAGATGGTGCTCTCCATGTATGGCGCGCGCGAAGTAGACGAGCACGCTGCGCCGGAGCTTTACGGACTCGTGCGGAAGCTCGCCGCCGAGGCCGAGCTGCCGATGCCCAAAGTCTTCATCATGGACAATCCGCAGCCGAACGCGTTCGCCACGGGGCGTAACCCGGAGCATGCCGCCGTCGCGGTGACGACTGGGCTGCTGGAGCGGTTGAACCAGGATGAGCTTGCCGGCGTGCTTGCGCACGAGCTTGGCCACGTGAAGCATCGCGACACGCTGACCATGACAGTCACCGCTACGCTTGCCGGCGCCATTTCCATGCTTTCCAATTTCGGCTTCTATTTCGGCGGCGGGAACCGCAACAATGGCGGCGTCGGCCCGATTGGCGGTTTGCTGCTCGTGATTCTTGCGCCGATCGCGGCGGCGCTGGTGCAGTTCGGCATCAGCCGCGGGCGCGAATATGAGGCCGACCGCATCGGCGCGGAGATTAGCAAGCGGCCGCTGTCGCTTGCCTCCGCCTTGCGCAAGATTTCGAATGCTGCCGAGCAGATCCCCAATCCGCCAGCCGAGCGTAACCCTGCGTCGGCGCATCTTTTCATCGTCAACCCGCTGTCTGGCGCGCGCATGGATTACCTCTTCTCGACGCACCCCAATGTGGAGAACCGCATCGCGCGGCTGAATGAGATCGCCCAGCGCATGGTGCAACATTCTGGTTCGGCGGATGCAGCGGCCGCTCTGCGCGGCTCTGGCCCCTGGGCATCACCACAAACGACTGGTTTCCACCGGCGCGGGCCTTGGGACCAGAACTAACATCTCGCGAAACATCAGATGAGCTTTGACGAGGAAATGCGCGACACCCCGGCGGTGCGGGAGGCGCAGGTTGGGCTGCCGGCGCGGCGCGCGGCCGTGGAGTTGCTCTCCGCCGTCATAGACAAAAAGCAGCCGCTCGACGATATTCTCAGCCGCTCGCTCGCCACGGGCTGGATGTTCGACCTGCCGCAACGTGACCGGGCGCTCGCCCGCGCCATCGTGGCAACGAGCTTAAGGCGACGCGGACAGATCGATCATGTGCTTGGCACCTTCCTTGAGCGCGGGCTGCCGGAGAAGGCTGGCAAACTCTATCTCATTCTCCTGTCGGGCGCGGCCCAGCTTATTTTCCTGAAGACACCGCCGCATGCGGCCATCGATCTTGCCGTGCGGCTTGCGCAATACGACGCGCGCGCAAGACACTACGACAAGCTCGTCAACGCGGTGCTACGGCGTGTCGCTAAGGAGGGAGACGGCATTGCGTCCAGCCTAGATGCGCCGTGCGTAAATACCCCCGACTGGCTCTGGGAGCGGTGGGTCGCCCTCTACGGCGAGGATCGGGCGCACGCCATCGCCGCTGCCAGTATGGTCGAGCCGCCGCTCGATCTGACGGTGAAGAGCAATCCGCAAGACTGGGCGACCCAGATGTCGGGCCGCGTGCTTCCCAATGGAAGCGTGCGCCTCCTGCCAAAGGGCCGCATCGAAGCGCTCCCCAGCTATGAACAAGGCGCCTGGTGGGTGCAGGACGTCGCGGCCTCCCTGCCCGCGCATTTGATGGGCAGCGTGGCGGGCAAACGCGTGGCAGACCTTTGCGCCGCACCTGGAGGCAAGACGGCGCAACTCGCACTCGCCGGTGCCTCCGTGGTGGCCGTCGATATTTCCAAGACGCGGCTAAAAACGCTCAGTGCCAACCTCACAAGACTCGGCCTTGATGCCACCACTGTCGCCGCCGATGCCACCACCTGGTCGCCCGATGAGCGCTTCGATGCGGTGCTGCTCGACGCGCCCTGTTCGTCCACCGGGACCATCCGCCGGCACCCGGACATTCCGTATCTCAAGTCGCCAAAGGGCATCGAGGATCTTGCCGTCCTACAGGCGCGGCTTCTCGACAACGCCGCGGCCTTGCTCAAGCCTGACGGCACCCTCGTCTATTCCACCTGCTCGCTTGAGCTTGATGAAGGGGAGGCCCAGATCGCCGCGCTGCTTGCCCGGAATCCAGCCATTGGGGTCGATCCGATCCTGCCGAATGACGTGTTCGAACAGGCTGATTGGATACGGTCCCCGGGGTTCCTAAGGACTTTTCCCTATGAGCTCGATCTCGGGACGCCAGAATTGAGCGGCATGGACGGGTTCTTTGCCGCGCGCCTGAAACGCAACAAATAGCGATATGGGGGCGGCCTTTGGCCCCAAGCCTCTTGATCCTGCCCAGCGGCAGTCCGACAATACCTCGGAGCTTTGCGGGGAGGCCCCGAGGCGCCTGATTTGCAGGCGGGGCCCAAAATTCGAGATGATTGAGCATGGCGACTGACCCCCTTGCCGGCCAGGGCCGGGCGCGCGCTGAGGTTGCGCGTGGGCCGGGTGCGCTTCGGCGCTTTGTTCTCCTGCGCATGGCGAGCATCAGTTACCCCGGCACTGAAGCAGAACAACTTCTGCTTGCCCCCCAGGATTTGCGCACTGCGGACCCGAGTTTTGCCACCGAGATCTACAATGGCCATTTCGGCCTCGCCGGCAGCCTGGTCGAGCTTGACTCCCAATCGCCCTTCGAGATCGCGCCGCCTTCGGAAGGCTGGGCTCGGGAGCTGTATGGCTTTGGCTGGCTACGGCACTTGCGGGTCGCGGGTAGCGAGCTTTCGCGGGAGCAGGCCAAGGCCCTGCTCGGCGATTTTCTGAAGCTGCACAAAACGGTCCGCGGACTCGCGTGGCAGCCTGAGGTGGTCGGACGCAGGGTCATCTCCTGGCTGTCGAACTCCGTGGTGGTGCTCGATGCAGGCAACCCGAAATCCTACGAGACCTTCCTGCATTCGCTCACGGCACACCTTCGCTACCTGTCGGCAAGCTACCGTGACGCCCCAGACGGCGCGCCGCGGCTCGTCGCGCTCATGGCGCTCGTCTATGCCGGACTCTGCATTGCAGAGCAGCAGGCGGTGGTCGAGCG
>DASZGQ010000103.1:0-9416 GCA_035938735.1 Methyloceanibacter sp. | reverse complement strand
TGGGCTCGACGATCCCTTCGAGCCGAAATCCGCCATCGTCCATTCCGCAAGTCTGCTCGCCGATCTCAGAAACGAGTTCGGCAATATTGGCCTTGCCGCCGCGGCCTATAACGCGGGCGCCGAGCGAGTGCATGCTTGGCTCGACGGCAAGTCGAACTTGCCGGCGGAGACCATCGGTTATGTGTATTTCGTCACGGGGCGCGATGCCGAGGAGTGGAAGCTGCCGGAGACGGCGCTGCCAGACTCGCTGCAAACCCCCGCCGAGGATGTTGTCGAGTCCTGCCGCAAGCTCGCGCCGCTCGTGGTGCGCGCGGTCTACGAGGAAGAGCCCTTGACCGCAAGCGGCGCGTGGCGCCCTTGGGGCATTCAGGTGTCGACGTCGTTCTCCAAAGCGCGAGCACTGTCGACGTTCGCGCGCCTGAAGGCGCGCTACGGGTCGGTGCTGTCCGAGAGCGAGCCCTTCGTCCTGCCGGAACGCAACCTCAGCCGCGGGCGCCGCTCGCTCTACATGGTGCAGATCGGCGCCGACAGCCGGGACGAAGCCGGCAAGCTTTGCGCGGAGCTTCGCTCGCACGGCGGCGCCTGCATCGTGCAGAAGAACTAAAGGCGCGATGCTCCTAATATTTCACGTTCAGAGTCACGAGGTTCAGTTTCTCCGGCCTGTCGCGGTCAGTTCCATTCTGATACTCGACCGAGATCGAGGTCTTGCCTGTCTCGGTGAAATTGTAGCTGAGATTGGTCGTGAACAGATGGATGGTCTGGGTCGAGTTGTGGTTCGAGTCGGTGTAGTCGAAATACGCGTATGACGTGACCCGCAGCAGACGATCGTCGCCAAGGAGACCGGGCAACAGAGATGCGCAGAGCGTTGCCGTGCCGCCGAGCCACATGTCGGCGGTGAAATCCGTGAGGCCTGGATTATTCACCCGCAAGCCATCGGCCTCGCCCTTCAGTTGATAGAAGAAGTCGAACAAGCGAGAGAATCGTGTGTAGATGCCGCCGAGCCGCCAATCGAGCTGGTATGGTTGCCACGATGCCGAAAGCCATAGGCCTGGGCCTCGCCGCGAAGATCGGTTTGGTAATAGGGCGTCGCGGTGAAGTAATGCAGATCGAAGAATGGCCCGTTTGCTATTTCGATTTGCGCGTCCAGTCCAGGCTTGAGCGCGCTCTTCTCATTCGTCCGAGCCGAGGTCAGAGTGTCGTCACCGAGAACCGAGGCCGCGAACGCATATCCGGAAAAATAAGGCCTCCCAAGCCTCTACCAGGAGAACGGCGCCCGCTTCATGACCGCGACCGTGTTGTATCAGACCGAGACAGCGGAGCCGGTGACCACGCCGATCACCTTCATCCTCTCGGGCAACAGGCTTATCACGCTGCGTTATGCCGAACCGCGCGCCTTCTCGATCTTCAGCGCGCGCTGCCGCAAGCCTGATCCTAGCCTCACCAATGACACGGCGGTGCTCATCGGTCTGATCGAAACCATCGTCGACCGTCTGGCGGACTTCATCGAACGTATCCAAGGAGGGGTGGATTCACTGTCTCACTCGATCTTCGAGATGAAGGGCGGCACGGCCACGCGGCAGAGGCGCTTCGACGTGCTGTTGAGATCGATCGGACGTGAAGGCGAGCTCACCTCGCGCGCGCGAAAGCGCGCATTCGCTCGGGCGTCTGCTCACCTTTCTCACCCAGGTCGCCAATGAGCGAAAAGAGGACAAGTTGCTCAAACCGCTGCCCGCGATGTCGTGTCGCTCGCCGATCATGTGAGCTATTTGTCGAACAAGATCGTGTTTCTGCTCGATGCTACGCTCGGCATGATCAACATCGAGCAGAACAACATCATCAAGATTTTCTCCATCTCTGCAGTAGTGTTTTTGCCGCCGACGCTGGTCGCCTCGGCCTATAGCATGAATTTCGAGGTCATGCCCGAGCTCAAATGGGCTCTCGGTTATCCCTTGGACATTCTTCTCATGGTGATGTCGGCGGTGCTTCCCTATCTCTATTTCAAGAGCAAGGGCTGGCTGTAGTTAATGCATCGCCGCGCAATGAACAGCCTCGCCTCCGCCACGTTGGTGTTGTACGAAGCTGCAAGACCGGGGGGGCCGAACGAATACGCGTAGGAGACAGTAGAATGATGAATTGCTCCTTGAGTATCGCTGCCGCTGCCAGCGCACTTATTCTCGCAAGCCTATTGCCCCAGCGGGTTTCGGCGCTGCCTCGCGTCGGTGCCGCTGACGGCCAAGCAGGGCCCGCTCTCGTTCACCAAGCTGGCAGTAAATATTATCGCCGCTACGACCCGCACACCGGCACGTATGTCCGGGCGCCGTTCACCGAGGTGGACACGCGCCGTGGCACTTGGGTTGCCGCGCCGTTTGCCCGCGTCTATTCGGACCGGCATGGCACATGGGTGCGCGCGCCGTTCGTGAACCTCTGGGTTCCGCGCTAAGCAGGCCAAGGTGATCCAACCAGCATGAACCAGACGAGCGCCACGCTCGCCGAGATCGCGAGCGTGGCGGCGATGCTGAATTTGAGCCTGAGCAGCAGGAGTGCCGCGAGCACCGCAAGCATCACGGCTTCAAGGTCGAGCGTGGCGGGATCAGGCAGCCAAAGCCTCAGCGGTCCATGCCATAGGGGCTCGACTTTGGCGAAGACTATATGCAGGGCAAACCACAGGCTCAGATTGAGAATGACGCCAACCACGGCGGCGGTAACGCCGCTTAACGCGCTGGCCAAGCGCGGGTTAGCTTCGAGGCGCTCGATGTAGGGCGCGCCGACGAAGATCCAGAGGAAGCAGGGCACGAATGTCGCCCACAGCGTGACGGCGGCGCCGAGCAGACCGAAGGCAAGTTTAGGCTCGCCGCCATGGCGATAGCCGGCGAGGAAGCCGACGAATTCGGTTACGAGGATGAGCGGGCCCGGCGTTGTCTCGGCGAGACCCAAGCCATCGAGCATCTCGCCGGCGCTGAGCCAGCCATAGGTCTCGACCGCCTGCTGCGCCATATAGGCGAGCACGGAATAGGCGCCGCCGAAGGTTACCACGGCAAGCTTGGAGAAGAAGATGGCGATGTCGGTCAAGACGTGGTCGCGGCCAAACAGAAACGCAAGCAGGAGCAGCGGAAAGATCCATAGTGCAAGCCAAAGGCCAGCGGTGCGCATGGTATGCGTCAGCGGCACGGCACTCGTCTTGATCGCGGGCGAAGTCGCTTGCTGGCGATTCTCGGCAAGTGCGTAGCCGATCAGCGCCGCCGCGGCGATGACGAGCGGGAAAGGCATGGCAAAGAAGAAGATGGCGATAAAGGCCGCTACGGCGATGATCCAGTGGGCGGGTTGCCGGAGCGCGCGCTGAGAGACCCTCAAGAGGGCCTCGACAACGATGACGAGCACGGCTGCCTTGATGCCGACGAATGCCGCCTCGACGAGTGGCATATGGCCATAAAGGGCATAGGCGATGCTAAGCGCGAGCACGACGAAGGCGCCGGGCAGCACGAAGAGGAAACCCGCCACAAGTCCGCCCAAGGCGCCGTGCAGCAACCAGCCAGTATAGGTGGCAAGCTGCATGGCCTCGGGTCCCGGCAGCAGCATGCAGAAGTTAAGCGCGTGCAAGAAGCGCTCCTCGCTGATCCAACGGCGCTCATCAACAAGCACGCGATGCATCAACGCGATCTGGCCGGCGGGGCCGCCGAAGGACAAGACGCCGATCCTCGCCCACACGGCGAGCGCTTCACTAAATGACGGAATTTCCATGGATGAGGTTGGCGTGGGAGAGGTCTTTGATCCCATGGCAGCGCACTCCGCGAATAAGGCACAAAGCCATACGGAGCGGCGCTCGGGCAAGCTGCCTCACGGGGCGGCCGCAGAAGGCCCCGATGAATCTCATCCTAAAGTGAATGGCTTTCCCTGGCAACGCAGGCCGCTTCCGGCTCGGCCAGATGCGTGTTCCTGGTGAGGCGCGGGTCTTGCATGCTATGCGGAAGCTGCGAGAAGGCAGGGAATTCGATGGTTTCGACGCAATTGATCCAAGTGGCGGTGTTTCTCGCCGCCGCCGCCATTGCCGCGCCGCTTGGCCGCTTCCTCCGGCTCGGCTCGGTGCTCGGCTATCTTGCCGCTGGCATCCTCATCGGTCCCTTTGGCATTGGCCTGATCTTTTCGCTCTACGACGTCGAGAACATTCTCAATTTTGGCCAATTGGGCGTCGTGATGTTGCTCTTCGTGATAGGCCTCGAGCTTCGCCCGGTCAGGCTCCTGGCGATGCGCTCGGCGATCTTCGGACTTGGCACCGCGCAGCTGGTTACCACCGCGGTGTTGCTTGCCTCGATCGGCCTCGTGGTTGGCCTCACCACGCGTCAGGCGCTGTTCGTCGGGCTAGCCCTATCGCTATCGTCGACCGCCTTCGCGCTGCAGTTGCTGGAAGAGAAGGGAGAGCTCAACAGGCGCCACGGCCGGCTCGCCTTTTCGATCCTGCTGTTCCAAGACCTCGCGGCTATCCCACTGATCGCGCTCGTGCCGCTCTTCGCCTCGAGCGGCGCCGAGCGTCCGGCCATGGATTTGAGCACGGCCGTGCTCGCTATTGGCACCATCCTCGGTGTGATCATAGTGGGGCGCTTTCTGCTCAACCGGCTCTACCATATCGTCGCTGCTACAGGCGTGCGCGAGGCCATGACGGCGAGCGCGTTGCTTACGGTGGTCGGCGTCTCTCTCGTCATGGAGGCGGCAGGCCTGTCTGCCGCGCTCGGCGCCTTCATCGCCGGCGCGCTGCTCGCCGATTCGGAATACCGCCATCAGATCGAGGCTGACATCGCCCCCTTCGGGGGATTGCTGCTCGGGCTCTTTTTCATCGCAGTCGGCATGTCGATGGACCTCACTGTGCTGCTTGGCAGGCCCTTGTTGCTGCTCACCATCGTCGTCGGCCTCGTCGCCATCAAGGCGATCATCCTCTATCTGCTTGGCCGCTGGTGGGGACTCCAACGTCAAGCGGCGGTTCGGCTTGGGCTCGTCATCAGCCAAGGCGGCGAATTTGCCTTCGTGCTGTTCTCGGCCGGAGCGCTCGCCGGAGTGATCGGCCAACCCCTGGCGAGTCTGCTTACGCTCGCCGTGAGCTTGTCGATGGCCGCCACACCGGTCCTGCTGCTCGCCGACGAAATGATCCGTCGGCGCGCCGGGCCGGAAACGGCCGAATACGAGATGCCGCCGGGAGGCGATGACCACATCATCATCGCGGGATTTGGCCGGTTCGGACAGATCGTGGCACGCGTGTTGCGCGCCCGCCAAATTCCCTTCACCGCGCTCGATTCGAGCATCGAGCAGGTGGATTTTGTGAAGAGTTTCGGCAGCAGGATCTATTACGGCGATGCCAGCCGGATCGACATTTTGCGCGCGGCCGAAACCAACAAGGCGCGCGCCTTCGTGCTGGCCGTTAACGATGTCGAGGCCTCACTTAGGATTGCCGAGACGGTGCGTCAGAACTTTCCCGACGTGCCAATCTATGCGCGGGCGCGCGATCGCACCCATGTGCATCGCCTGATGGATCTTGGCGTCACGATCATCGAGCGTGAGACGTTTCTTTCGGCGCTGGAATTGACGCGAAGGCTGCTGCGCGGGCTCGGTCTCGGCGAGGCTGAAGTGAAGCGGCTCCTCGCGACCTTTAAGCGTCTCGACGAAAAGCGCCTCTACGAGGACTACCAATATTACACCGATGTCGAGAAGGTCCGCGCTAACGCGCTTTCGCAAGCCAAGGAACTCGAGGAGCTGTTCGCCC
The DNA here is from genome assembly GCA_035938735.1 of Methyloceanibacter sp. Taxonomy (GTDB): domain Bacteria; phylum Pseudomonadota; class Alphaproteobacteria; order Rhizobiales; family Methyloligellaceae; genus Methyloceanibacter. The sequence goes on along the minus strand of DASZGQ010000103.1, from coordinate 3,667 downwards.
GCGACGTGGAGGAGCTTCGGCTGCCCGAGGCGGAAACCGCGCTCATTGGCGCCGAGCGGCAAGATGGCCGGCGATCAGCCGGTTCACCTCGGAAGGATGGGTGAACGGGCTCATATGGCCTGCGTTTTTAAGCACTGTCACCGTGGCTTTCGGCAGGGTGGCGCTCAGCATGTCGACCACGGCGCGGGCAGGAGCGCGCGTCTTGCCGCCGACGATCAGCAAGGTGGGCGCGGTGACACTCGCATAGTCGCTCAATCGCCTGCCGGACTCGATGACGATCATGAATTCGAGCGCGACTTTGCGGATGGTGGCGGTGATCGCAGCCTTGAATTTCTCCGGCGACAGCCACCAGCGCAAACGCCCAAGCCAATAGCGCATGAAGGCCGCTGCGGCCTCGCGTTCATTGCCGCTCGACACGGCGGAGAGCACTGCACGCCCGAGCTCCTCGACCTCGCTCCATTCCGGTCGACGCTCGGCGCGCAAGAGGTTGAAGGCCACCGGCTCGACCAGAGTGAGACTCTGAACCTCGGGGCCAAGCTCCCGCGCTGCTTCGAGCGCCAAGGCGGCGCCATAGGAGTGACCGACGAAGTGCACCGGCTTCTTCGCCTCCTTGGCAAGAGCGAGCAGGATGGCAAGGTCGGCCGCGCCGGTGAAGACCTTGTCCTCGGGCCAGGCATCAGACTGCCCATAGCCGATTAAATCGGGGGCAAGCACGCGCCATTCGGGGCTGAGCTTCTCGATCAGCGGCAGCCACTCCCTGTGGGAGGCGGAGCTGCAATGGGCGATGATGACGGGAGGTCCTTCGCCCTGATCGAGATAGGCGATCTCGACGCCGTGAGTCTTGAGGCGCTTCACGGCGTTCGCCCCCGATAAGCCAGTCCCCCTCGCGCATTCGGCGCGACGTCAGCTTGCGGCTGCAGCTTCAGGAGCTTCGGCGGCAGCGGCGGCCTTCTGCACGGCCTTTTGCACCTTCTCGAAGGCGCGCACCTCGATCTGGCGAATGCGCTCGCGGCTCACACCGAACTCGGCAGACAACTCTTCCAGGGTCAAGGGATCCTCGGCGAGGCGCCGCGCCTCGAATACCCGGCGCTCGCGCTCGTTCAGGCTCTTCAGCGCATTGTTGAGCATGCCGCGCCGGCGCTCCGCCTCTTCCGACTCGGCAAGCGCGGTCTCTTGGTCCATGGTCTCGTCGACCAGCCAGTCCTGCCACTCGCCGCTCTCGCTATCGTTGCGCACCGGGGCATTCAGCGATGAGTCGCCGGCGAGCCTTCGGTTCATGGAGACCACGTCCTCCTCGGTGACGCCGAGCTGGGTGGCAATACGCTTCACCTGATCGGGACGCAGATCGCCTTCGTCGAGCGCCTTGAGCTGCCCCTTGATCTTGCGCAGGTTGAAGAACAGTTTCTTCTGCGCCGCGGTGGTACCCATCTTCACGAGGCTCCACGAGCGCAGGATGTATTCCTGGATCGCGGCCCTGATCCACCACATGGCGTAGGTGGCGAGCCGGAAGCCCTTGTCGGGATCGAAGCGCTTCACCGCCTGCATCAGGCCGACATTGCCTTCGGAAACGACCTCGCCGATCGGCAGGCCATAGCCGCGATAGCCCATGGCAATGCGCGCAACAAGTCTGAGGTGCGAGGTGACGAGCCGGTGGGCGGCATCGCGGTCGCCATGCTCGCGCCAGCTCTTGGCGAGCATGTACTCCTCTTGAGGCTCCAGCATGGGAAATTGCCGGATCTCTTCGAGGTAGCGCGTCAGGCCGCCATGGGCGCCGACACTCGGTAAACTATGCGAGGCCATGAGAGCACGTCTCCAGCGGCGTTGCCCACCGCACTTTTCATCAGATGCCCCCAGGAGCCCTCTATAGAACGTTTGGCTCAAGGATAAAAGTCCGGGGAACCTTCACAGTTCCTTGAGCGCTTCGACGATCATCGCAAAATCTTCGGGCAGTGGACTGTTAAATTCCAGTAAGGTGGCGATCATCGGATGCACGAAAGTTAGTGCCGCGGCGTGTAGCGCTTGGCGATCGAAGCTTGCGAGTTTCTGCTGCACCGGCTCCGGAAGCTTGCGCAGCTTGGACTTGAAGCCGGTGCCGTAAACCGGATCGCCAACCAACGGCGTGCCGAGCGAGGCAAGATGCACGCGCACCTGATGGGTGCGCCCGGTCTCCAGCTTGCATTCGAGCAGCGAGGCGATGGGCTCCGGCCCGCGTCCGAAGGTCGCGAGCACCTGGTAATGGGTCACCGCTGCCCGCCCGCCCTTTGTCGCTGGGACGACCGCCATCTTGGTGCGGCTCGTCGTGTGCCGCCCGATCGGCGCGTTGATCGTGCCGTGCGAACGCGGCGGGGCGCCCCAGACCAGCGCAAGATAGCCACGCTCGAGCGCGCCCTCGCGGCCATGATCGGCGAATTGCTCGGAGAGCGCGCGATGAGCGTGATCGGTCTTGGCCACGACGAGGAGGCCGCTCGTATCCTTGTCGAGGCGATGGACGATGCCGGGCCGCGCTACGCCGCCGATCCCGGAGAGGCTCGAACCGCAATGGGCGATCAACGCATTGACCAGGGTGCGGTCGACGTTGCCGGCGCCAGGATGCACCACGAGGCCCGCGGGCTTGTCCACGACGATGATGGCGTCGTCCTCATAGACGACGTTGAGTGGAATTTTCTGGGCTTGCGGCTCCGGGCTCACCGCCAGCGGTACCTTGATCTCGAAGCGGTCGCCCGGTTTGACCGGGTATTTCACGTCCTCTATGGTCGCGCGGCGGAGTGCCACGTGACCCTGCCTGATCAAGGCCTGCAGGCGGGTGCGGCTCAGCTCAGGGAAGCGATCGCTCAAGAAGCGGTCGAGACGGAGCCCTGAGTGGCTCTCATCGGCTTCTGCCGTCAGGCGCTCGGTCGAAACAGGCATGAGGTTCAAGAATGTCCGTGGTGAGCGAGCCCGAGACCAGCACCGTGCCGGGGACAGTGTTCACTCTGCGTCAGGTGCGCATCCTCAAGATCGCGGTCATCGTGATGGGGGTGCTACTGGTCGGGGGTTTCGCCTTCGTGCTCGCCGCTATTGTCTATCAAGCCTCGCGGCCGGCACAAGTCGGGGAAAGCGGCGCCGCGCAGTTCGCGCCGGGGCAGGGAGGCTTCAGCATGGACCTGCCGGTACCGGCGGGCTCCGCAGTGACTGCCATGTCGCTCGACGGCAACCGGCTTGCGGTGCATCTGAACGGAGCCGCGGGGCAGGAAATTGCCGTCATCGACCTTGCCGCCGGCAAGGTCGTCGTCCATGTGCGGCTCAAGCCGCAATAAGCCTTGATCGGCTTCGTTCGCCCAAGCTATAGCTTTCTGCTCGCTTGGCCCATGGAGAACGCCCCGTTCGTCTAGTGGCCCAGGACGCTGGCCTCTCACGCCGGAAACAGGGGTTCGAAACCCCTACGGGGCGCCATTGCAAATCAATTACTTGGGTCTCGCTCCGCCACAAAGTTTCAACTCCTCCGGCCGGAAAGTTTCAACTTTTTATCGCGATTCGTTCTCTCTGAGTTTGCGGCGGCCCCGGCGCCGCGCCTCATCGGCCAGCCGCACTATGGCTGCGCGCTTCGGGATGTAGGTGTCCTGCAGCCGCTTAGAGCGGTCAATTGAATTTGCCATCTTGCGCGACAGCGCGAGCGGATCGACGTCGC
>DASZGQ010000102.1:0-5640 GCA_035938735.1 Methyloceanibacter sp. | reverse complement strand
CGGTTTGTGCCTGCTCCAGAAGGAAGTGCAGTGCGGGCTCGGGCGATAGATGTCCTTCTTCTGCGTAATAGAGTCCTCCGGCGAAGCGATCGATCAGCGCCGGCTCCGTCGCGGCCAACTCCGCCGGTGAAAGACGCTGATGTCCCTCCGTCATTCGCGCGAAGCGGTCGAGCTCGGCGCGGTCGCGATGCAGCGCTACAACGAGCGTGCCGTTGGCGATCGCGCCAGAGTAAGTCTCGCGCCAGAGAGCCAGCCCGCGCAGGCCAAGCTCGCGCACCTCGGCGTCGGCGCTCTCCTTCTCGCAATTCGGCGCGAGCATAGCGCCGGCATAGAGACTGCACCCATGCATGAACGGCACAGGCGAGCGCTCGCACAATGTGACCTTGTGGCCGCGGCGCGCGAGTGTAAGCGCCTGCCACAGGCCAGCCACGCCGGCGCCGCGAACGGCGATGTTTTTGGTTTGCGGCATAACCGGAGACTAGTCGCCGACTGCCACGCCTTCGCGGCGTGGGTCGGCGCCGCCTTCGAGCCCATCCGGCGTCACGGCGATGACGGCAAGGCCGCTTGTGAAGGGGAAACGCTCGACCTTATGACCGAGCCTGCCCATGCCCTCGGCAAGCGCATCCCACTCTTGCCCGGGCTCGATGAGGAAGGCGCCACCGGTCGAGCCAAAATTGACGAGCGCGGTCGCCGCTTGTGGGTCGAGATGCCAGTCGAGCATGGCGATGATGGCCTTCAGATTGAACAGAATGATCCCGGGGCCTCCGGGCGAACCGAGCAAATATTGTAGCTTTCGGCGGTCGGGATCTGGTCCATCGGCGAAGATCATGGTCGGATCCATGGCACTGCGCGGACGCTTGCCGGGCACCACGCGGTTGGCAACCGGGCGCCCCTCGTCATCGACGGGCGTGAAGGAGAAGTCGGTCAGCTCATTGTTGAGGAGGAACCCGCGCACCATGAGGTGCGAACCGAAGGCCTGCTCGATGGACGTGGTCATGGACAGGGCGTTGCCCTCGTCGTCGACGATGGAGATATGACTCGTGCCTACGTTCTCCAAAGTCGCATCGCAGCCATAGGCGCCTTGGCGCGTGTTGGGTGGCGTCCCCGGGGCGGCCTCTCCGAGCGTCCGGCTTGGATCGATGAGGGCGCGGCGCTGATCGAGATACGTGTGGTCGAGCAGGCCGGACACCGGCGCGGTGACGAAATCCGGATCGGCGAGATAACGGTCGCGGTCGGCGAAGGCGAGGCGCTCGGCCTCGACGATGCGATGCACCGGCTGGACGGCGAGGGGCTCCTTGCCGAGATCGAAGGGCTCGATGAGCATAAGCACCTGGCCCACTGTCACGGCGCCTGACGAGGGAGGTGCGGCGCCACAGACTTCATAACTGCGATAAGGAACGCAGACCGGTTCGCGCAGCTTGGCGCGGTATTGCCCAAGATCCTCAGCGGTGAGCTTACCGGCCCCGCGCGGATCGCTTTGCACAGCAGACGCAATGTCACGTGCGATATCGCCTTCATAGAAGGCGGAAGGGCCGTTGTTGGCGATCGCTTCGAAGGTGTCCGCGAGCGAGGGGTTTTTCAGCTTGTAGCCCTCAGGCCATGGCCGGTCGGCAGAGTCGAATAAATAGGCGCGCGCCTCGGGCGGGAAGCTTGCTGGATCCGCTTCATTCAGAAGCTTGGCAAGGCGAGGCGAAACAGAGAAGCCGTCGCGGGCAAGCGCGATGGCCGGAGCGAACAGCTCGGCCCAGGGCAGCTTGCCATATTTGTCGTGGGCGAGCTTCAGCGCGGCAAGCACGCCGGGCACGCCCACCGAACGTCCGCTCTCTATGGCCTCTTTTCGCGGCAGCGGCTTGCCGTCGGCATCGAGGAACAGATTAGGCGTGGCCGCAGCAGGCGCGGTCTCGCGGCCGTCAATATTCAACAAGGTCTTGCTGGCGGCATCCCAGGCGAGAAGAAATGTGCCGCCGCCGAGGCCGGAGGATTGCGGCTCGACGACATTGAGGACTATTTGCACGGCGATGGCAGCATCGACGGCGCTGCCGCCTTTGCGCAAGGTGGCGAGGCCAGCTTCGGCGGCGAGTGGGTTCGCCGCCACCACCATGTGCCGCTGCGCCGTGGCGAGCGACTTCGGCGTGAAGCCACTTGGACCTTCGGGATGTTCATAGGCGTTGAGCGCCCCGCCTGCGCCGAAGGCAAGGACGAGCGCCAGCGAAACCGCGAGCAACGCGCGTGATCTGATATGCATCATGCGGACAGCATAGCGGGTTTGGCTGTATCCGCCACGCGGCTAATGGAAGTCGCGGGATTTCGGGATGATGCGCTCGGCGCGGGGGTGGCGGCGTGGATGCCAGCGGGGATGGGATCGCTCTTTGGCAGCAAGGGGCCGCTTGACGTGGTCGGCAGGCGCAAGAGGGAAGTGGGTCTGCTCCTCGTCCTGTGGTGAACGCCAGGAACCAGGGTCTGGGCGCTTGACCTCGTCGGCATTGGCGACTGGAACGCTCATGCTGTCGGCTTCCTCGTCGAGGAGGCGCAGCCAATCGCTACGATCCTCCAGCCGCTCGGCAACGACGTGAATAATGTCCTCGTGCCGCTGGATGCGGCCATGCACCACGACGAGTCTTGCCCCCATCACCACTTTCCGCTCGCGCTCCAGCACCTTCGGCCAGATCACCGAATTGGCGACGCCGGTCTCGTCCTCGGTGGTCATGAACACCACGCCTTCGGCGGAGCCTGGACGCTGGCGCACGAGCACCACGCCGGCGACGCTAGCGCGTGTGCCGTCGCGGTAGCGCTTCAAATCGGCGCAAGAAAGAATGCCTTCGCTCACGGTGCGAGCGCGAAGGAAGCTCATAGGGTGGGCTTTGAGAGAAAGGCGCAAAGTCCGGTAGTCGTTCACCACATGCTCTGAGAGCGGCATAACGGGAAGGATGACCTCGGGCTCGACGCCAACCTCATTCGCCGCGGTGTGATCGAACAGCGGGAGCGGCAGTTCCTTGGGCAGGCCGCGTGCCTCCCACAGCGCCTGGCGGCGATCATAACCAAGCGAGCGAAAAGCGTCGGCTGCGGCCAGACACTCCAGGGTGGCGCGGCCGACGCCGCTCCGCCGCCACAGGTCGCGGACATCGCGGAATAGAGAGTACGCCTTCGGTGCACCGGTTGCTTGTTCCAACCCCTCACCCGGCGCAGCCTCGCTTTGCGCGTCTGCGCCACTCTCTTCCGCAAGGGGAGAGGGGTTGAAGTCTGCGGCAGTATTTTCCCCCTCCCCTCGTGGGAGAGGGTGGTCCTGAGCGGAGCAAAGGACCGGGTGAGGGGGAGCAAAGAGATGAGGGTTGAGCGCGGCGGGGATGCCGTCGCGGATCGAGACGATGGCCTTCGCATCGTCCTCGCGCAGCCCGTCGATCTGGCGCATGCCGAGACGCAGAGCGAAGTTTCGCTCCCTCCCCCTGAAAGGGGGAGGGCCGGGGTGGGGGTCCTCCCCCTTGCTGGGGGAGGGACGGTGACTTGCAGCTCCCTTATAGGATGGAAAAGAGGACTCCAAAGTGCAGTCCCATAGGCTGTGATTGACGTCGACCTCGCGCGCCTCAACCCCATGATCGCGGGCGCAGCGCACGATCTGCGCCGGCGCGTAGAAGCCCATCGGTTGGGAGTTGAGAAGTGCGGCGGCAAAGGCAGCGGGGTAATGGCATTTGAGCCAGGCCGAGATATAGACGAGATGGGCGAAGCTCGCCGCGTGGCTCTCGGGGAAGCCATATTCGCCAAAGCCCTTGATCTGGTTGAAGCAGCGCTCGGCGAAGTCCTGCGGATAGCCGCGCGCCGTCATGCGGCTCACCATTTTCTCATGCAGCCGGTCGATGGTGCCGCGGTGGCGGAAGGTGGCCATGGCGCGGCGAAGCTCGTTTGCCTCTGGACCGGAGAATTTCGCCGCCACCATGGCAAGGCGCATGGCCTGCTCCTGGAACAGCGGTACGCCCATGGTCTTGCCGAGAACCTGTTTAAGTTCGTCTGCTGGTCCGTGATCTGGGTGCGGTGAGGGGAACTCGACGGGTTCATCACCGCAGCGGCGACGCAAATAAGGATGCACCATGTCGCCCTGGATGGGACCGGGGCGCACGATCGCCACCTCGATGACGAGGTCGTAGAATTTTCTGGGCTTGAGCCGCGGCAGCATGTTCATTTGCGCGCGGCTTTCCACCTGGAACACGCCGATCGAGTCCGCCCGGCACAGCATGTCGTACACGGTCGGATCGTCGGGCGGCACGGTGCCGAGCGTGAGATCGCGGCCATAATGCTCCTTCACCAGGGCGAAGCCCTTGCGGATGCAGGTGAGCATGCCAAGCCCGAGCACGTCGACCTTGAGCAGGCCGAGCGCATCGAGATCGTCCTTGTCCCATTCGATGAAGGTGCGGTCTTCCATGGCAGCGTTGCCGATGGGCACGACCTCGGAGAGCGGCCCGCGCGTCAGCACGAAACCGCCGACATGCTGGGAGAGGTGGCGCGGGAAGCCGAGCAGCTCCTGGGTCAGCTCGAGACAGCGAGAGAGCAGCGGGTCGGAGGGATCGAGTCCTGCCTGGCGGACATACTCTTCGGGCAGTGCGGAATTGCTCAGGCCCCAGATGGTGGTGGCGAGCGCCGCCACGGTGTCCTCGGAAAGTCCGAGCGCCTTGCCGACCTCGCGCACCGCCGAACGGCCGCGATAGGAGATCACGGTGGCGGCGATGCCGGCGCGATCGCGGCCGTAGCGGCCATAGATATATTGGATTACCTTCTCTCGCCGCTCATGCTCGAAGTCGACGTCGATGTCCGGCGGCTCTTTCCGCTCCGGCGAGACGAAGCGCTCGAACAGAAGGTCGATCTCGGTCGGGTCGACATTGGTGATGGCGAGGCAATAGCAGACGACGGAGTTGGCGGCGGAGCCGCGCCCTTGGCAGAGAATGTCGAGAGAGCGGGCGTAATTGACGATGTCGTGGACGGTGAGGAAGTAGGGCGCGTAGTTGAGCTCCTCGATCAGCGCGAGTTCTTTGGTCAGCGTGTCCCGGACATGGGGTGGAATGCTGTCGGGAAAGCGCCAGGCGGCGCCTTCCCAGGTAAGATCTTCGAGATGCGATTGCGGGGTCTTGCCGTCGGGCACCGGCTCATCGGGATATTCGTATTGCAGCTCGTCGAGGGAGAAGGTGCACGCATCCGCGATCTCGATGGTGCGGGCAAGCGCATCTTTATGGTCGGCGAATAGCTGCGCCATCTCCTGCGGTGGCTTCAGGTGCCGCTCGGCATTGGCTTCGAGCTTCAGCCCAGCCTCGTGAATTGTGCATTTCTCGCGGATGCAGGTGAGTACGTCCTGCAAGGGACGGCGATGGGCGGCGTGATAGAGGACTGCATTGGTAGCGACGAGAGGAATGCCAGCGCGCGTTGCTAATTGCGCCAGGGCCGCGATGCGGGCGCGGTCGTCGCCTCGATAAGAATGCCGCGCTGCGAGGTAGAGGCGCGTCCCTGCTCCAAGCGCTTTCTTGATGCGCTGGAGCTGTGATTCAAAGTTTTTGGAACCGTCCCCCTCACCCGGCGCCCCCGACTTGAAGTCGGGGTCGCCACCCTCTCCCGCGAGGGGAGAGGGGATGGAACTTGCGTCCTCCCTCCCCCTGAAAG
>DASZGQ010000101.1:0-7225 GCA_035938735.1 Methyloceanibacter sp. | reverse complement strand
CCGCCGACCCTCGACGGCGCCTTCCAGGGCACGGCCCAGGCCTTCCAATCCTCGCTGAGCTCCACGCCCTTCCTGGTCGCGGCGGCCATCTTCGCCGTCTAGGTGGTGCTGGGCATGCTCTATGAGAGCTTCATCCACCCGCTCACCATTCTGTCCACCCTGCCTTCCGCAGGTGTCGGCGCGCTGCTCGCACTGATGTGGGGCGGGTTCGATCTTTCGGTGATCGGCATCATCGGCATCATTCTGCTCATCGGCATCGTCAAGAAGAACGGCATCATGCTCGTCGACTTCGCCATTCACCGCGGGCATGACGGTCACTCGCCGCTTGCCGCCGTCCGCGAGGCCTGCTTGCTTCGCTTCAGGCCAATCCTGATGACCACCATGGCTGCCATGCTCGGCGGCGTGCCGCTGATGCTCGGCCATGGCGCGGGCTCCGAGCTCCGCCAGCCGCTCGGCTATGCCATGGTGGGAGGGCTTGCACTCAGCCAACTGCTCACACTCTACACCACGCCGGTCGTCTATCTCTATCTCGACCGGCTGCAGCTGATGCTCACCGGCGAAAGCGCGACGCGGAGCAAGCGCGCGGTTTCGCCGGCGGAGTGATGGTTCCCGCCGGCCCCCTAAGGCTTAGCTGTGTCGGTTAACCGCCGAGGTGCCGCGTCTCTCTCGCGAGCCTATTTCAGCGGTGGAAGTGCTTGCGGAGCCGTGTAGACCTGGCTCGTGTGAAAGTGAAAGCACCCGCCTAAGAAACACGATGCGGCGATGACCGCCGCAACGACGAAGATACGCATGACTGCCCCCTCAAACGCTACATCACGCCCGCCAAACTGGCGAAAAACAAGCGCCGAGTGCACCACATTTCGCCGAGGATTTGGTGACGAAATTGCAACAGTGACGAACGGCAAATGACGAGCCGCGAGCACCGTCGGTGCACTCACCCACGCTGCCAAGCTCCGGGTCCAGAATGCGAAAGTAGCGTTGGCGGGAGTCCGCGACTCAGATAAGTCGGATTCGCTGTAACGGGTTTAGTTGGCAATCCTGCAACACCAACCCCGGCTGCCGTGACCCACAAAGACCGACCGAAGCTGCCTCTGTTCGTGCTCGCCGCCGGCGCCATCCTGCTTGGTGCCGCCGCGCTGCAATCCGTGCTCATCGTGGGGCCCGGCGCCGGAGGCGGCAGCCCGCACGCCATCAGCGTCGATACCAGTCGGCCTGCCGCCACGCCCACGCCCGCGCCCTTGCCAGCGGCGAAGCGGTCGCCCGCGGCGGAGGCGGCGCCCGCGGAGCCGATTGACCAATTTCCCACGGGCGCCGTGCCTGACGCACCGCACAGCGCCGATCATCCGATCGATCTTGCCCACCCGGCCTCTCCGCCGGAGCCGGAGAGCACGCATAACGCGCCTGCTGCTGACGCAGCCCCAATCGTTGAGCCTCAGACTCCGGCAGCCGCGCCACCTGCCGAGAAGACAGTGGAACCAAAGGTCGAGAAACCCCGTGCGCAGCCGTCCCCGAAGCCGGAACCCTCGCAAATCGCCAAGAGTGCGCCGGAGGAGACACTAGCGGCGCCGAAAGCCGAGACATCGCCTGCGGAGCCATCGCCCCAACCCGCTGAAATCGCCAAGGCCTCGGCGGAAACGCCCGCGCCGGCGCCGGTATCGGCGCCCGAGAGCAAGCCTGTGATTGCCGCTGAGCCAAAGGTCGAGACGCCGGCGTCAGAAGTGAAACCTGCGCCACAGCCTGAGCCCGTCCAAATCGCCAAGAGCGAGCCGGTGGAGGCGAAACCCGAGCCAGTGCCTGCGGTCGCGCCAAAGAGCGAGGTCAAGGAGGCCGCGGCTGAGGTGAAGCCGCTGAAATCGGAGCCCGCGCCGGAAGCAAAGATCGTCGCGACCGAGGCGAAGCCAGAGGCGCACCAGCCCAAAACCGCAACGGTCGAGAAGCCGAAGGAAATCGTCACCGCCGCTGCGCAACCCAAGATCACCGCCAAGCCCATGAGCCTTGGCATCGGACACATTGCAAAGCCGGCCACGGCGGCAAGCAAAGTCACCTCCGGCCACTATGCCGCCAATGTTCGGGCGACCATCGGCCGTCACAGACCAGCCGTGCGCGGCGGCGGCAGCGCCACGGTCGCCTTCAGTATCGGCCCGGCGGGCGGGCTACAGGGCGTAAAGGTCGTCCGCTCGAGCGGCAGGGCGCAGCTCGACGAGGCGGCAATCGCCACCGTGCGCAGCGCCGCGCCCTTCCCGCCGCCGCCCGCCGGCGCCAATCCGACCTTCTCGATCCAGATTTATTTTCGCTGAGCGAAGCACGCCGCAAGGCACTGACCGATCAGAACGGCACGGTGGCCTTGGCGCCGCCGGCATTTTCCTCGATCGTGTCGCCGAAGCCGCCGGCAGAATAACGGACCGGCCTCAGGGGTTCTCGAACCACACCCCTTGGGTGAAATCCCCGGGGTCATCGGCTTCGCGTTCCTTCTTGGGACGCGCGGCACGGGTAAACGGCGCTGAGGGCTTCAATATCGAATCGCCGCGAGGCGGGGCGCCAGATGCCAGATGGCTGCCCAATTGCTGCAGTCGGAGGCGGCCCTTCGGCGCTCCGCCAGTCCTCCCAGGGGGGAGAACGAATGCTCTTTGACCAACTCGGGCTCAACGCGAGCATTCCAGTCGCGCGGCGGTCCGCGTATTGGTCGGCGCCAGAAGCTTTAGTTCTGACGGCCGAGGCGCTCGGTGAGAAACGCGGCAAGAGCTTCGACCCGCGCGGGTCGCGGGCCACCAGGCGGCATAACGAGATGAAGGGCGATCGGCGGTGGGCTCCAGTCCAACATCACCGCTTCGAGGCGTCCATTGGCTATCGACTCGCCGACCACGAAATCTGGCTGCACGGCAAGGCCAAGACCTGCGAGCAGCGCCGGCGCAAGCGCATCGGCATTGTTGGCGCGCAACGGACCGGAGGGACGCACCCGAACCTCTTCGCCTACCGTATTGACGAACCGCCACACATCCGGCGTCGGCAGATAGGCGTAGCAGAGGCAGGCATGTCCCATGAGGTCGCGTGGATGAAACGGGCGCCCATGGCGCTTGAGATAAGCGGGTGCGGCGACAAGATAGCGGCTCACCTCGCGCAGCCGCCTCGCGCGCAACGAGGAGTCTGGGAGCGCAGCGATGCGCAAGGCGGCATCGAATCCCTCTCCGATCAGATCGACCACCGCGTCGCTCAAATGTAGATCGACAGAGACCTCAAGGTACTTCGCAAGAAACTCCGGCATCAGCGGCGCCACTTCCTTGAGGCCGAAGGACATGGGCACCGCGAGACGCACGAGCCCGCGCGGCGTGGCCGACTGGGCGTGCGCTTCGCTTTCTGCGGCCTCCCCTTCGGCAAGGATGCGGCCGGCGCGGTCCAGCAGAAGCTGACCAGCGTCGGTCAGCGCCAGGCGGCGTGAGGTGCGGTTGAACAGCCGCGCGCCGAGCTTCTTCTCGAGCCTCGCAATGGCCTTGGAAACAGTGGCCTTGGAAAGCTCGAGATCCATGGCCGCCATCGCAAAAGAGCGAAGTTCGGCGACCTTGGCGAAGATTGCCAGCCCTTCGAGATCCGGAAGCTTGGCCATAGAATTAGAAACGATGAGTTTCTGAAGTTTCCCTTTATTAGCCGATCCTGCACCCTATTTTGAGGCCATGCAACAGCGCCGAGCATGGCGCGGAGGGTATCAACAATGATTGAGCTACGATCGTTCAAAGGGCTTGGTGGCGCCGACCATGGTTGGCTCAAGGCCAAGCATCATTTCTCTTTCGGCGGCTATTACGACCCAGAGCGCATGGGCTGGGGCGCGCTTCGCGTGTGGAATGACGACGAGATCGCGCCGCGCACCGGCTTCCCGCCCCACCCGCACGCCAACATGGAGATCATCACCTATGTACGCGACGGGGCGATCACCCACGAGGACAGCCTCGGCAACAAGGGTCGGACCGAGGCCGGCGATGTGCAGGTAATGAGCGCGGGCTCTGGCATCCGCCACGCCGAGTATAATCGCGAGCCCGAGACCACCCGGCTCTTTCAAATCTGGATCGAACCGGAGCGCGAGGGCGGAAAGCCCTCATGGGGCGCCAAGCCCTTCCCGAAGGGCGATCGCGCGGGTTCGTTCGTGGTGCTGGCGAGCGGCTTCGAAGGCGATGGCGACGCCCTGCCAATCCGCGCCGAGGCGCGCGTGCTCGGTGCCTCGCTCAAGGCCGGCGAGACGGCAAAATATGCGCTCGGGAACGGCCGCCACGGTTACCTCGTCCCGGCGGAAGGCGAGGTCGAGGTGAACGGCGTCACACTGAAGGCGCGTGACGGCGCGGCAATCGTGGACGAGGCAGTGGTCAAGATCACGGCGCTCACCGACTCGGAGATCGTCCTGGTTGACGCGTCCTAAGCCGCGTCCTGCAACTCTTGAAAGCAAAGGGCCTGGTTCGGCAGGCCCTTTTTGCTGGCGCTTCGCGGCGACGACGGGCTAAGCAACGGCCATGCTTCTCGGCGCCGAAAGACTCCTCGCCTCCTCCCGCCTAAACGGGCTTCGCGTCGGTATCCTCGCCAATCCTGCTTCGATCGACCACGACTTTCGCCACGTGGTCGATCTGCTGACCCACTCCAATCGCTTCAAGCTCACCGCGATCTTCGGGCCGCAGCATGGCTACCGCTCCGATCTGCAGGACAACATGATCGAGACTCCGCACGCCAAGGACCGGCGTCGGGACGTGCCGATTTTCTCGCTCTATAGCGAGACGCGCGAGCCGACCAAGGAGATGCTCGGTCTCATCGACGTGCTCGTCATCGATCTCCAGGACGTCGGCGCGCGGATCTATACCTTCATTTACACCATGGCCAATTGCCTGCGCGCGGCGGCGCGTTACGGCGTGCCGGTCATCGTCTGCGACCGGCCCAACCCGATCGGCGGGACGCAAGTGGAGGGACCCGGGCTCGAGCCTGGGTTTGAATCCTTCATTGGCCAGTTCCGTATGCCCATGCGCCACGGCTTGACCATCGCCGAGCTCGCGCGGCTGTTCAACGAGCATCACCGCATTAACGCCAATCTCGAAGTGGTTCCCATGGAGGGCTGGTCTCGCGACATGTATTGGGACGCGACGGACCTGCCCTGGGTGATGCCGTCGCCGAACATGCCCACGCTCGATACGGCGATCGTCTATCCCGGCACTGTGCTCTACGAAGGCACCCTGCTGTCCGAGGGTCGCGGCACCACCCGCCCCTTCGAGCTGATCGGTGCGCCTTGGCTCGACGGCGACGAACTCGCCCTGCGCATGAACAAAGTTGGGCTTGAGGGCGTGCACTTTCGCGGCGTGACCTTCGAACCGACTTTCCAGAAGCATGCGCGCGCGACCTGCGGCGGCTGCCAGATTCACGTGACAAGCCGCGATGAGTTTCTGCCCGTGAAGGCCGGCGTGTCTCTGCTTCGCGAATGCTATGGCTCCGCGCCGAATCGCTTCCAATGGCGCGATCCCCCATACGAATATGAGCACGACAAGATGCCGATCGACATTCTGGCCGGCTCGCCAGCACTCAGGCAGCAGATCGAGAACCAGGCGCCGCTCGAGGAGATTGCCGCGAGCTGGCGACCGGGCGTCGCCGGGTTCCAGGAGATCAGGCGGAAGTATCTGCTGTATTAGGCGCGGCACCTAAAGCGGATAGCAGATCGGCGGATAGAATTCCCAATAACGATATTGGTAGGGGTGCGAGCAGAAATACGGCACGTAATAGGCGCCGTCGCGGGCGCGCGCAATATATCAGCGCGTTATCCTAGTCGCGACCCGCGCGTCCGCTCCGGACAACAAGCCGACAGAGTTACGTTATGCTAAGACAAGACTTCAACAACCCTGGAGTAGCGGCATATGTCTCCCCGAAGCTTCATCCCGGCCAGCGTTGCTTGTCTGCTGCTTGCCGCCGCCCCGGTGCCGGCCCAAGCTCAGGACGCGCAAATCTGTATGGCGGCGGCCGAGCGGATTGCCGACAACGATACGCTTGCCGATGCGGACAAGCAGGCAGCGCACGAAGCCTGCCAGCGGGCTTTGGCCGAGTCCTCGAACGTGGTGCAGAAATACCATTTGCAGGAAGCGGACTTCGACATCATGGGCACCCGCCCGAAGCAGTGAGTGCGACTAGGACACCCGCGGCCTGGGCGGCTGCACGACGATCGAGCCTCGGTCGCCGTCAATGATCTCCTCGTCGGCGAGCTTGAAATTCTCCATTCGCACGGTGAGATAGCGATCGAAATAGGTCTTGAGCGGCCCCTCGATGGCGCGATCGTAGGCTGGCCGCATCACATGCGTCGCGCCTTGCACCACCTTCACCACCTTGCCGTTCTTCACGATCAGCTCGCCGATCTTGAACACGAGCTCAGGCGTAGCGAACATCGCTTCGCGGTCGGCATTGTCCCGATAGACGGTGATGTCGGCACAAGCCCCGACCCCGAGATGCCCGCGGTCCTGCAGTCCAAGGCTTCGCGCCGGGCCTGCTCTGGTCATGACGGCGATCTCGTCGAGCGAATATTCGCGGGTGATGGTGGGCAGGATGCTCATTGCCGCGGCATCGGGATTGATCTTCTGCAGCATGTCGTTGCGGAAGCCTCTGTCCATCAGCAGCCTGATCAGATGCGGGTAGGTATAGAACGGGGCCCCGTTCGGATGATCGGTGGTGAGGAACATGCGCCAGGGATCCTCGACCAGGAGGAAGGTCTCGAGCCCGACGACCCATTGCATGGCGTTGACGAAGCTTTTGTCGCGATAGCGCATGGGCACCACGCCGCAGCCCGCGTCGCACTCGATGTCCATGATCACCGTGCGCTTCGGGTGCGCGCTCTTGCCGATGGCGTATTGGCGCATGCTATCGCCTGACGCAGTGCAGGTCTGTCCGAACAGGACCTGGCCGACGTCGATGGAGATGTTCGGGGTCTTGTTGACGAGCTCGGCAAGCCGCGCCGCGCCTGAGGAAAATTTGCGGTCACCCTCCGTACCATAGCTCAGGAACTGGGTGTGGGTCATGTGCAGCGGCAGTCCTTCCGCCGCGCGGATGGTGGCGAGCGTCGATTCAATATTGCCGGGGATGCCGAGATTGCAGCCGTGCACGTGAAGCGGATGGACGACGCCGAGCTCCTTCAGCGCGCGGGCCAAGGTCAAAATGATCTGCCGCGGCGTCACGTGGTAGTAGACATGCTCTTCGTCGAGATCGAGCTTGCGCTGAT
>DASZGQ010000100.1:0-7316 GCA_035938735.1 Methyloceanibacter sp. | reverse complement strand
CAATTGGGGTCGGTTTCGGCCGACCGCGTGAGACGATCACATTGTCACCGACGTTGGACATTTCAAAGAATTTCGGCGCGAAGGCGTAGGTCAGGCGGATGCAGCCATGGGATGCGGGATAGCCCGGCACGACACCGGCATGAAGCGCGGTGCCGGACCAAGTGATGCGGTTCATCCACGGCATCGGGGCGGCGCTATACATATTCGAATGATGCCACCGCTGCTTCTCGAGGATGCTGAAGGCGCCGATAAAAGTGGGATGCTCGGCGGTCCCCGTCGAGACTGCCGACGTCGTGACGAGATTCGTGCCTCGATAGACATCGATCTTTTGCTGGCCGACCGAGACGACGACAATCATCGGCTCGTGTTTGTCGAACTCCGCGACCGGCTCGACAGGAGGCCCCGTTTTCGGTTTCTTTCCGGCTTCAGCAGGGTGAGCAGCGGCGACCACGGCTAGAGCCGTAACTCCCAACCAAAATGCCGAGGCCCGCGTTGCCCTTGAGGCGACCGTGATCGCCCTTACGCTGCTCATACGCCGCGCTTTCAACTTACCCGTCCCCGTCCTTGATCGAACCGTCATGCGGTGAATTTGTTCCTCTCCGCTGCGCCGCTTCCCTCGCGAATCACAGTAGGAGAGGCTAACAAATTTGACCAGCAAAGCCTTCCGATTACCTAATATTTGGCTTGTCCGTCAAATATTTCGACTCGCATGCGAGGTCACGCACAACTCCCTGCACCCCGGAGGAAATTTGGGCCTCGATACTCGCCCGACCGGCTGCGATAACTGCCCCGCGTCGCGAATAAACTTGGCCCTTGTTCCATCCTGGCAACACCTGGCGCCCGGTGTGCCACAGCTCTTGAGGCCATTTGCAGTGTAGGCCACCGCATCTCGAGCGCCACCGATCAGGTCACGCCGCCTTTTCTCATCGTAGTGAACTGCAAATTTGAGGTCGCACGAGGGCGGAAATTGTGTCCAAGCGAGCACCGCAACCGGGTAACAGACTTCGGGAAAAGGCCTTGCGTCGCAGACGCCCCGTCAATACACCCGTTGCCGAAAGTGGCTCTGGGCCAATCAGGGAGGCTGTCATGCTGGCATTGACGCGCCCGCGCTCTCGCACCGTTTCGCGTGCGCTTATTCTACTGATCGCCGGCTTGGCGCTCGCCGGTTGTGGCATCAACACCATTCCAAGGCTGCAGGAACGGGCCAAGGCCTCCTGGAGCGAGGTGTTGAACCAATATCAGAGGCGCGCCGACCTGATCCCCAATCTGGTTGAGACAGTAAAAGGCTATGCGGCCCAGGAAAGCAAAGTGCTGACTGAAGTGATCGAGGCGCGCGCCAAGGCGACTCAAGTCCAGCTGCCGCCGGACATCCTCACTAATCCCGATGCCTTCAAGAAATTCCAGGACGCACAAAACCAGCTCTCAGGCGCACTTGGCCGCCTGCTCGTGGTCACCGAGAACTATCCGGACCTGAAGTCGAACCAGAACTTCCTTACGTTGCAGTCGCAACTTGAGGGCACCGAGAACCGCATCGCCATCGCCCGGCGCGACTACATCGCCGCGGTCCAGGACTACAATACGGAGATCAGGACCATCCCTGGGCGCTGGTGGCGCGCGATCCTCTATCCCGACGCGCAGCCGATGCAGAACTTCACCGTCGCCGAGGAGACCACCAAGGTGCCGGAGGTGAAATTCTAGCGGGGACAGGCGAGCGAGGGCGAGTATGGCCTCCACGCCGTGGCGCTTCGGCCGGATCCTTTTTGGCTTCGCGCTGCTCCTTTGGACTGGCCCCGCGGCTGGAGCCGAACCCGTCTATCCTCAACTCACCGGCCGCGTCGTTGATGACGCGGACCTGCTGAGTGCCGCCGACATTGCTGAGCTCGACGCCGAGCTCAAAGCGCTCGAGGACAAGAGCTCGGACCAGGTCGTCGTGGTTACCTTGCCCTCCCTGCAAGACTTTACCATCGAGGATTACGGGTATCAGCTTGGCCGCCATTGGGGCATCGGGACCGAGGAAAAGGACAACGGCGTCCTGCTTATCGTGGCGCCCAACGAGCGGAAGGTCCGCATCGAAGTCGGCCGCGGGCTCGAGCCGATCCTCACCGATGCAATGTCGAAAGTCGTCATCAATGGCGCGATTCTGCCGCGCTTCCGCACTGGCGACTACGCCGGCGGCATCAAGGAGGGCGTGAAGGGCATCGAGCTGCTGCTGACCGGCGATACCGCCGAGCTCGCCGAGCGCGTCAAAGGGCGCCACGACGCGGACGACCCGAAGATCGACTGGTTGGTCGTGATCTTCTGGACGCTCATCATCCTATGGTTCATCTGGATCAGTTTGCGAAGCACGCAGCGCTCGGCCTATCGGCGGGGCGGCGGTCCGATCTTCATCCCAGGTCCGGGATGGGGGGGCTCGGGCGGAAGCGATTGGAGCGGCGGCAACGGCGGCGGCTTCTCTGGTGGAGGGGGCAGCTTCGGCGGCGGCGGCGCCTCTGGCAACTGGTAGGAGCGGCCATGCAGCCCTTCAGTCCCGACGAACGGTCGACGATCGAAGAGGCGATCACCCGAGCCGAGAAAAAGACGAGCGGTGAGATCATCGTCGTCGTCGCCACCGCAAGCGCCGGATACTTCGCCTATGCTCTGATGTGGGCCGCGCTGTTGGCCCTCGTGGTGCCGTGGCCGCTGATCTACCTCACCAACTGGCCGGTCGAATTTATCTATCTCGCCCAGCTCGGCGTCTTTCTCCTCGGCGCTTTGCTCATGCAATGGGAGGCCCTACGCTTCGCCATCGTACCCAATTCCATCAAACGCGCCCGGGCCCATCAGAAGGCTGTCGAGCAATTTCTGGCGCAGAACCTTCACACAACCAAAGGCGGCACCGGCGTGCTGATCTACGTATCCGTCGCTGAACGCTACGCGGAAGTGATTGCCGACGAAGGCATCTACAGGAAAGTGCCGCAAGAAACGTGGAACGGCGTGGTGGACACGCTCACTACGCATCTCGGGCGAGGGCAGCGCGTCGAGGGGTTCGTCACTGCAATCGACGCTTGCGGCAAGATTCTGGCCGAGCACTTCCCGCCAGGCCGCATCGACGTGAATGAGCTGCCCAACCACCTGATCGTGCTCGATGCAAGCTGGACCGCGTAAGCAGCGACGCGCTCCAGACGGCAAGGCTACCCAGCAGGCCGGCCCGCTGGCGCTGACCGGCTGGGTGCTGTTCGACTGGGCGACCCAGCCGTTCTACACGCTTGTCGTCACATTTCTGTTCGCGCCCTATTTCGTGAACGGCTTTATTCGAGACCCCGCCCTTGGCTCCGCCCTCTGGGCCTATGCCACCGGCGGCGCCGAGCTCGTTGCCGCTCTCCTAGCGCCAATCCTCGGCTCCATCGCCGATGCCGGGTTCCCACGCAAACCTTGGATCGCGGGATTCTCCGTGCTGCTGGTCGCAGGTCTAAGCGGTCTCTGGCTCGCCATTCCCGGCGCAACAGCGCTCGCGCCTCTTGTGCTCCTCTCCTTCGCGCTCGCGACCATGGGCGCCGAGCTCGCCACCGTGTTCAACAATGCCATGATGCCCTCACTCGTTTCCGGGAAGCGTCTCGGCATGCTCTCGGGAATCGGCTGGGCGACCGGCTATGTTGGCGGCCTGGTGAGCCTCGTTCTCGTCGCGGGGTTCATTGTTGCCGATCCGAATACCGGCAAGACCCTGCTTGGCCTACAGCCGATCACTCCGCTCGACGCTGCGACCAGGGAGGGCGACCGGGTGGTCGGACCGTTCTCTGCCGTCTGGTATTTGGTCTTTGTCCTGCCGCTGTTCCTGTTCACGCCGGACCGGCCAGGGTCACGCGCCGCCGCTCCGGTCAGAGCCGGCTTCAACCAGCTCGTCGCCGGCGTGAAGGACCTTTATTGGAACTACCGGCAGGTCGCGATTTTCCTACTTGCTCGCATGCTCTATGCCGATGGACTCGGCGCGGTCTTCGCCTTTGGCGGCATCTATGCTGCGAGCGTCTTCGGCTGGGGCGCTTCGGAGCTCGGCCTGTTCGGTATCATTCTCACCATCGCCGGCACGTTTGGCGCGGGCTTTGGCGGCGTGCTCGACGACCGCCTGGGGTCTCAACGCGTGATCTCCTGGACGCTCTTGCTGTTCATAGTCGCATCAATCGGGGTGCTGTCGGTCGACCAAACTCATGTCCTGTTCGTGCATCCCGTCGAGCCAAAGGCTGCAGGCAGTGCGCCGTTCGCCTCAACCGGGGAACAGGTCTATCTCGCCTTCGCCATCCTGATCGGAATCGCCTCGGGGCCGATCCAGGCGGCGAGCCGCACCCTACTCGCGAGACTCAGTCCGCCTGAGAAGACCACCGAGTTCTTCGGCTTCTTCTCCTTCTCCGGCAAGATCACCGCCTTTGCCGCACCGCTCGCCATCGGCGTGGTCACTGCTGCGACAGACAGTCAACGGCTCGGCATCGGCACGAGCCTTCTCTTTCTGATCGGAGGTTTGGTGATGTTGCAGTGGGTGCGCGGCGCTAATGCCGGAAGTGCCGCATTCCGGTGAAGACCATAGCGAGGCCGGCTTTGTCCGCCGCGACGATCAGGTCGGCGTCGCGCATCGCGCCTCCCGGTTGGATTACAGCGGTCGTCCCTGCTTCGGCGATCGCCTTCAGCCCATCGGCGAAGGGAAAGAAGGCATCCGACGCTGCCACCGAGCCTTCGGTGAGTCGCGTCTTGAGACCCGCAAGCTTCGCCGCCTGCTCGCCTTTCCACGCCGCCATGCGGGCAGAGTCGACGCGGCTCATTTGGCCCGCGCCGATACCAACAGTCGCGCCATCCTTTGCATAAACAATGGCATTGGACTTCACGTGCTTCGCCACCGTGAAGGCGAAAATCAGGTCCGCCATCTCCCGTTCGGTCGGCTTCCGCTTGGTGACCACTTTCAGGTCGGCTTCGGCGACCACACCATTGTCGCGGCCCTGCACCAGGAAGCCTCCGGCCAGTGAGCGGTAGGTCAAACCCGGCGCCTTCGGATCGGGCAGGGCGCCGGCGAGCAGGAGCCGCAGATTCTTCTTGGCTGCTAGGATCACCTTGGCATCGTCACTTGCATCCGGCGCGATGATCACCTCAGTGAAAATCTCCACGATCGCTCGCGCCGCGTCCGCGTCGAGGCTACGATTGAGGGCGATCACGCCGCCGAAGGCGCTCTCGCGATCGCACGCCAATGCCTTCTCATAGGCGTCTCTCAGGGTGGCGGCGATGGCCACGCCGCAAGGGTTGGCGTGCTTGATGATAGCGACCGCAGCAGTCGCCCCCGGATCGAATTCGGCCACAAGCTCATAAGCCGCATCAGCATCGTTCAAATTGTTGTGGGAGAGCTCCTTGCCTTGCACCTGCATGGCAGTGGCAACGCCGGGGCGAGACTCGCTCGTGCGATAGAAGGCCGCGGATTGATGTGGGTTCTCGCCGTAGCGAAGGGCATCGACCAATTTGCCAGCGATAACCCGCCATGCAGGGGCGGGGTCCTTCAGTACTCCGGCGAACCAGGAAGCGATGGCTGCATCATAGGCGCCGGTGCGGGCGAAGGCCTTGGCCGCAAGGCCTTTGCGAAAGTCTGGCGACGTCGCGCCGCCGTGTGCCTCCATTTCGGCAAGCACGCGCGCATAGTCGGCAGGATCGACGACGACGGTGACGCTCGCGTGGTTCTTGCTGCCGGCGCGGATCAGCGCAGGGCCGCCGATGTCGATGTCCTCGATGCAGGCTACAAAATCTGCGCCGCTGCCGGCCGTGCTTTCGAAAGGATAGAGATTGACGGCGAGGAGGTCGATCTTGGGAATGGCGTGATCCTTGAGCGCCCGCTCGTGAGTGTCCTTGCCGCGCACGGCGAGCAGCCCGCCATGAATCTTTGGGTGCAGCGTCTTCACGCGCCCGTCCATCATTTCAGGAACTTGCGTGATCTCGGCGACGTCCATCACCTTGAGTCCAGCCTCACGCAACAGCTTTGCGGTGCCGCCGGTCGACACGAGCTCTACGCCGTGGGCGCGTAAACCCTGCGCAAAATCGACGAGCCCCGTCTTGTCGTCGACCGAAAGGAGCGCGAGGGCAATCTTCTCCATGGGCGAATGTCTCGGGAGCAATCCTGACAAGCCGCCCGGTATCACGAATTGGCGCGTTGGGCAAAAGCGGCGTGTAAGAATTCCGGAAGAGATTTACGCCTGCTCTGGCACGTCGCTTGGGGCAGGTAAGGTCGCCCCTCCGGGCGCGGCGGTGCGCTCTATGCTCCAGGTGATGTTTATTTCCCGCTCTTCCTCCAAACCGCCTTGGAGTATCACTTGTACGCTCCGGCGGGGGCCACGCTCGTCGGCGAGAAATACGCTCTCCTCAAGCGCGATCGTCGGCGTGTTTGCGGTGATGGTCCAGGCCTCGCGGTTTGGCAGAACAAGCGTCACGCTTCGCTCATCCTCGGACATTTTTGCGCTGACGTTCGGGTGCAGGTGGAAATGCACGGCGTAGCCGCCGCCGCTCGTCTGCGCTTCGCCCTTGAGTCCCTTCGGCGCCGCAAGTGTGTCCTCGCCGCGGACCAACAGCCCGTCGGCCGACAGCTGGAGGCGGCGCAAATGGCCGACACCAAAGCGGGCGACATAGCCCTCATGCGAGCCAGTCAGCACGAGTCCCCCATCTTCCTCGCTGAGCGATGCCTGCACATTGGGAGGACCGGCAAGCTCGGCGTAGTTGGCAGGCTCGCTTCCATTTCCGCCGCCAGCAAAGGCCGCCGACGACATTGCCTCAAAGGCAAGCGTCGAATGGGCTGGGGTTGAGCGGGCAAACATTCGCCAGTCGTCGTGGTGCGGCGTGGGAGCCCCGCAATTGACGACAATCGCATGCTCGCCGGAGCTCAATTCGAAGGAGAGACACCCGGCATGGGCTTTCGTGCTCACGGACGCGGCAGGGGCGGGCGCAATGTCGGCGATGATGAGGGTCGTGCCGTGCTCCATACGTACGTAACCCGAATTTGGCGCTGATCGAAGGGGCGCGCCACCGGTGTCATCATAAGCAAGCACGGTGGCAAGAGAATCTGTCGCGGTAGCGCCGCCGCCGTTGAAACGCGCCATGCTACGGTCGCCGAGCCGGAAGAAACGGACCATGGGCATGGCGCGATCGATGGCGTCGGAAAGCTGCTTCGGTGGCACGCGGTCGCGTGCCAAGAAGCATTGCCTGAGCGGCAGGAGATCGAGCAGAAGCTCAACGAGCGCCGCCGGGTTGCGGGAGATATGACCGCCATCGGTCATGATCTGGCGGTCGAGCTCCTTGCAGAACGGTTTCAGATAGCGCTC
>DASZGQ010000099.1:0-1688 GCA_035938735.1 Methyloceanibacter sp. | reverse complement strand
GAGCCGCGTCGATTTCGGCCGTCCCAGCATGTCGGAATAGCCGAAGAACAGAGCACCGAGGATGACCGCGAACAGTCCAGCGATGATGGCACGGCGCGCGCGGCTCCCCGCCGGCACCGCCACGTAGGCGAAGGCGCCGAGCAGGAGGGCGAGAGAAAGGAAGGCGATGAGGAAGCTGGTCATGAGCGGCCTGCCGCGCGGAGGTTCTTGTGGATGCGGTTCATGCTGTCGGCGATGAGCTCGCCCTTCTCATCCAGGCGGAAGCGGAACACGGTCGTCTCCTGCCCCTCGAAGGCGAGCTCGACATTCGACGCCAGCGCCTGGCGTACCTGTCCCTGCTGATTCTGCAGCGACACCTTGATCTGGGTATCGACAGGGTATTTGCGATCACGCGAGCGATACAGCATGGCGTTCACGATATACTCGCCCGGCCAGTGGCCACGGCCATAGGCAATTTCGTAGTTCATCGAGTTGGGATCACTGCCCTTGCCGAGGTCGTCGCGCACCAAATTGAAGATCACGCCGGACTTGCTCGAATAGCCGACCGGCACGTCGCCCGGCGCCTGCACCCAGAGATCGACGTCGGCATCGATCGCCTTGTCCCAGAACATCTCGACAATGATGTTGCCGGGAGGCGTCTGTCCCTTGCTCTGCTCCTCGTCAGTCTTGGCGACATGCGCCAGAGCAAGAGCGCCGATCACGAGATAGGCGAACACCAACAGGAATAGCATGTCACGGAAGGAGACATTCATCCCCCGCCACATGGCACTAGACCTCCTGCCGCGCGAGCAGGTGGGCGTTGGTGCCGAGCCAGAGATAGCCGATGCAGGCGAGCAGATTGGTGTAGAGCGCGGTGCCGGCGCCGACATAGATCGCGGTCACGATCGCCTTGAAGCTCTCGAAGCTCTGCGCCTTGTCGACCGAAAGATCGGAGACAGTCATGATGAGACCGAGCACGGTGCCGACCATGCCGAGATAGACGAGCGCGTTGCCGGCCCAGCGCACCGTCTGCCAATCCTTGCGCGAAACTGCGACGAGCGCGGCCAGGAACAGTGCCGTGATGAGATAGCACATGCCCGACTCGTCGGCGCGATAGGGCTTGAGCAACAGACCCTCGGCCCAAGCCGCGGCCAACAGCGCTACCCCGACGAGGTTGATGACGGCAAACCGGGCAAAGAAAGGGAATTGCGCGCTGCGCGGTGCCAAGATCTCCGGCCACGGACGCACACCTGCGTTGCAGGAAGCGGCGGAGCCTGGCGGCCTCAGCAGCAGCACGTCTGGGCGGGCATCGTGACGCTCGGCACGCGGCGTCGACAGATTGGGCTTCAACGACATAGTCATGGTAGGCACCTTCCTTCTCACGGAGGGTTCGCCGTTCGCGGCACTCGCCGCGGCGTCGCGCCAATGCTCGTTAAGATACTGATACAAATGAAACGGTCCATTCTACGGAGGTTGAGCCACACCCCACAATTCGTTTGAGCAGCGCATACCTAGGTTTAGGATCTGAGACTTGCGGCCTGGGGCCCGGGGGTACCGACCCGATCTCCGTCATTGGTCCTCGACAGCCAGTGGTATCCAGCTAGGAGTACGACTGACCTCGTAGCCGCAACACCGGAGCTTCCTCGCCATCGAGATTTTTTTGATCGAGAGCTTTAGATAGCAGCTGGCGGCGACGTATCCTGAAATTG
>DASZGQ010000098.1:0-3928 GCA_035938735.1 Methyloceanibacter sp. | reverse complement strand
TGGGCTTCCCCGTCCCTTAGGTCCACGCTTGCGCTGATTAAGGCCTCAAATGTCGTCTCCCTTGAAGGCCATAGCACATTAGACGCGATTGCGAGGCGTTACCGCAAGAGCCCTGATTTGGTTGCCCTTGTCGAACCCTCGGCGAAACATGGTTAATCCTAGCGGAGCGCGGCTCCGCGCTCGGTGGAATTCACCCCCAGCGCGCGGAGTTTGCGGTGCAGCGCCGACCGCTCCATGCCCACGAATTCGGCCGTGCGCGAAATATTGCCGCCGAATCGGTTGACCTGAGCGAGAAGGTATTCGCGCTCGAAAATCTCTCGCGCGTCGCGCAAGGGCAGCGACATCAGATGCTCCCCCCCTGCCCCGTTCGGCGACAGCGGCACCGGCGAGATGATCTCCTCGGGCAGCATGTCGGCGGTGATGATCGAGTCGGCGTCGCCGCCGACGAGGATCATCAAGCGCTCGATGTTGTTGCGAAGCTGGCGCACATTGCCGGGCCAATCGTGCGATTGCAGCACCGCCATGGCGTCCTCGCCGATGCGGCGCGGCGCAAGTCCGGAGGCAACCGAGATCGCCTGCACGAAATAGCGGACGAGCTCCGGGATGTCCTCGCGGCGCTCGGAAAGGCCGGGGACGCGGATGGGAACCACGTTGAGGCGGTGGAACAGATCCTCACGCAAGCGGCCAGAGGACATCTCCTTCTGCAACTCGCGGCTGGTGGAAGAAATGACGCGCACGTCCACATGCACCTTGGGGCCGCCGCCAAGCCGCTGGAAGCGCTGCTCGACGAGCACGCGCAGGATCTTCCCTTGCGTCTCGAGCGGCATGTCGCTCACCTCGTCGATATAGAGCGAGCCCATATGCGCTTCCTCCAGCGCGCCGACCTTGCGCGGACCTGAACCGACGCCTTCTTCGGTGCCGAACAGCTCAAGCTCCACGCGATCCGGCACCATGGCTGCGGCGTTGAGCACCACGAACGGGCCGTCAGCGCGGGCGGATTTCATGTGCATGACGCGCGCGGCGAGTTCCTTGCCGCAACCCGACGGGCCAGTGATGAGCACGCGGCTGTTGGTTGGTGCCACCTTCTCGATCGCCTGGCGAAGCTGATTGATGGCGGTGGAGCGTCCGATCATCTCGAAGCTGTAGGCGCTTCGCTCGCGCAGCTCGCGGTTCTCGCGTTTCAATTTTGAAGCTTCGAGCGCGCGCGCGACGATCAGCACCAGTCGGTCGGCCTTGAACGGCTTCTCGATGTAGTCGTAGGCGCCGCGCTTGATGGCGGCGACGGCAGTCTCGATGTTGCCGTGACCGCTGATGATCACCACCGGCAGGTCGGGGTGGCTGCGCTTGATGCGGTCGAGCAGCTCTAGCCCATCGAGCTTCGAGCCTTGTAGCCAGATGTCGAGAATGACCAGAGACGGCTTGCGCTCCTCGATGGCGGCGAGCGTCTCATCCGAGTCCCTGGCAAGCCGCGTGCCATGGCCTTCGTCCTCAAGGATTCCCGAGACCAACTCTCTGATGTCAGCCTCGTCGTCGACGATGAGGATGTCAGACGCCATGGGTTGCTCCCTCCTCTACTCTGCCGCCTCGGGTGTTTTGGCCTGGTGCTGGGCGTCGTCCGCAGTACTGGTCTCGGCCGCATGGATTTCATCCATCTCCCGGATCGGAAGGTCCATGCGCACTAATGCTCCTTGAACTTTGCCGTTACGCTTGGGCGCATCGGCAAGCTGCAACGTGCCGCCATGCTGCTCGGTGATCCGCTGCACGATGGCAAGGCCGAGGCCGGTGCCTTTGGCGCGAGTGGTCATGTAGGGCTCAACCAGCCGTTGGCGGTTCTCCTTGGGCAGCCCACAGCCATTGTCGATGACGGTGATTTGCATCCGGTCGCCCTTCGTGCGCACCTTGGCAATGACGTGACCCTTGTCGGCGCGGTCGGGCTTGGCTTCCATCGCCGCGTCGATGGCCTCGCTCGCATTCTTCACGAGATTGGTGACGGCCTGGGTCAACAGCCGCCGGTCTGACAGCATGACCGCCGGCTTGTCGGGAAAATCGAGCTCGAAGCTGATCTCTGGCCGGCTCACCTGAAACAAGAACACCGCCTCTCGCACGATGTCGCGGATATCATGCAGCTCCATCATCGGCTTCGGCATGCGCGCGAAGGCCGAGAACTCGTCGACCATCCTGCCGATGTCCGAGACCTGGCGGATGATGGTGTCGGTGCATTGATCGAACACGTCGCGATCCTTGGTGATGGAGTCGCCATATTTGCGGCGGATGCGCTCGGCGGAAAGCTGGATCGGGGTGAGCGGGTTCTTGATCTCATGCGCGATGCGCCGCGCCACGTCGGCCCAGGCGGTACTGCGTTGGGCGCTGACCAGCTCGGTGATGTCGTCGAAGGTCACGACATAGCCCTGCGCCTGCTGCGCGGTGCCTTCCGTGGTGACACGAACGGCGAAATTGCGTTCCGACCCGCCGCGCAACAGCGAGATCTGGTCGGTGATGAGGCGCTTCCCCTGCCTTTGGGCACGCTTCGTCAGCGCGCCGAATTCGGGAACTGCGTCGGCAAGCGGCTTGCCGACGAGATTCTTCTCCTTCGCCCCGAGCAATTCCTCGGCGGAGCGGTTGACCAGCGTGATGGTGCCGTCTGCATCCAGCCCGACCACGCCTGCGGTCACGCCGGACAGCACCGCCTCCATGAAGCGGCGCCGCTCGTCGAGCGTGGTGTTGGC
This sequence comes from Methyloceanibacter sp., assembly GCA_035938735.1. GTDB lineage: Bacteria > Pseudomonadota > Alphaproteobacteria > Rhizobiales > Methyloligellaceae > Methyloceanibacter. The sequence continues at coordinate 1,202 of DASZGQ010000098.1, read as the reverse complement.
GCCGACCAGTGCGTCCCGCTGGCTCTTGAGCTCGGAGGTCATGGTGTTGAAGGTCGAGCCGAGCACCGCGAGGTCGCCGTCGGCGGGCTTGGTGTTGACCGCGACATCGAGATTGCCTTCCGAGATTTGCTGCGCCGCGCCCATGAGCTGGCGGATCGGCGCCACCAAGCGGTTGGCGAACCACATGCCGATCCAGATGGCGGAGAGCAGAAACGTCAGCGCCATGGCGACAAACATGAGCCCGAAAGCCACCTGCACGCCGGCGCGGCGCTGCTCGAGCAACTGATATTCCGCGACATTGGCGCGCGTCTCACGCAGTTGCTGCAGCACCTGGGCATTCACCGGCCGGACGACGTAGAGGTAGGTGTCGTTGAAATTCTCGAGCGCCTTGATGGCGCCGACCAGCGCCGTCTTGCCCGGTGCGATGACGATCGCCTGGCCGTTTTTGGCAAGGTCCATGGCCTGTTGCGGCGGCGCCTGATAAGGCACGTCCTTTAGCGTTGCCGCGGTCGCGAGAATCTTGCCCTGCCCGTCGATCAGGTAAGCGATCGGAATTGCGCGGATCGATGCTTGCGCGGCAAGGAAGTTGCCGAAGGCTTGCGGACGCGACTTCACGAGATTAACGGCCTCGTCGATGTCCTTGGCCATACCGAGGGTGTCGGCGCGGATGACTTGGCCGTGCTCCTGTACATAGGCGGTGGCCACGTCGACGGAGTTCTGAATGATGGATTTGGTGCGAGTGGAGAACCAGCGATCGAGCCCGCGGTCGAGCGACACGCTGGCGAAGATCGCGAGGAGGATCGCCGGCACGACAGCGATGACGCTGAATAGGCTGACGATGCGAACGTGGAGCTGCGCGCCGGCAACTTGGCGGCGGCGGGCAAGCCAGAGCCCCGTCACCTGCCAGGCGATGATCATCACCATGGCAAGCACGAGCACGAGGTTGATGAGGAGCATGCCCACCACGACGAGGTGGGTCGGCACGATGGGAGTGAGGCCGGTCAGGATGGCGTAGGTCGCAAGGCCTGAGCCGAGCGACAGCATCATGGTGATCAGGCCAATGGTGAAGGGGAGCCGCCGCCTCGCCCGGGCTGCTCCGCTGGCCGCGCTGGTACCAAGCGAAGGATCGGAGTCCGCCTGAGCTTCCTCCGCGCGCAAAGGCGCTTCGCTTTGGCGCGGACGCCAAAGCCTCAAGCCCTCCG
>DASZGQ010000097.1:0-9793 GCA_035938735.1 Methyloceanibacter sp. | reverse complement strand
CCTTACTCCAGTTGGCGTTTTGATCCATCAAACATCGTTGATCGGCGGCACTGTGCTGACGGCTGGCCGTGCCCGTTTCCGGAAGCGCAGGGATTAGGCGGGAAAAGGTCGATCGCCGATCCATAGCAAAGCCAGCAGTGGTAATTAATCCGGCTGAGTGTCAGCATGTCGCACTAGGTTATCGTCGCATCGGAGTAGCCTGCCCTTCCGATCAAAGGGCTCCCCTTGGTTTCACCACTATTCTCCACGTGAACTGAGGGCTCACGACACGGCGCAAGATCATGCGGAAGTCAGAACTGTGGATGGCGTTGGCGTTGGCCGTGCTGGCGGCCGGCTCGATGGTTGCGGGAATTGCACGCAGCCAGACCGCCCCTGCAGCAAACGCAGAGATCTACCGTGAGCTGGACGTCTTTGGCGAGGTGCTGGAGCGCGTCCGCTCTGACTATGTCGAGAAACCCGACGACAACAAATTAATAGAATCGGCGATCGACGGCATGCTTTCGGCGCTCGATCCCCATTCGTCCTACATGGATGCGAAAGAATTCCGCGACATGCAGGTGCAGACTCGCGGCGAGTTTGGCGGTCTCGGGCTCGAAGTGTCGATGGAGAACGGCATGATCAAGGTCGTTTCTCCCATCGCCGATACGCCGGCCGCGCGCGCGGGTATTAAGAGCGGCGATCTCATTACCGCTCTCGATAGGAAGCAACTTCAGGGTCTCACCCTGCAGGAGGCAGTGGACAAAATGCGCGGGCCGGTGCACGCGCCGATTACGCTCACCATCATGCGCAAGGGTGTAGAAAAGCCCTTCGAGGTGACGATGGTCCGCGACGTCATTCATATCAAGCCGGTGAAGTACAGCGCCGAAAACGACGTGGGCTATATCCAGATCACGAGCTTCAGTGAACAAACCACTGGTGACCTGGAGGAAGCGGTCAAGCATCTGAAGAAAGAGATTGGTCCGAACCTCAAGGGATATCTCCTTGACCTCCGCAACAATCCTGGTGGCCTGCTCGACCAGGCGATCTCGGTCTCCGACGACTTTCTCGACGAAGGCGCGATCGTGATCACCAAGGGTCGCAATCTTGAGGAAACCCAACGAACCAATGCCAGGCTCGGCGACATCACCGACGGCAGAAAGCTCGTGGTGTTGATCAATGGCGGCTCGGCCTCTGCGTCCGAGATCGTGGCCGGGGCTCTGCAAGATCACCGCAGGGCGACGATTGTCGGCACGCGATCCTTCGGCAAAGGCTCGGTGCAGACCATTATTCCGCTCGGCCCGAACGGCGCGCTCCGGCTGACGACGGCTCGCTATTACACACCGTCAGGTCGTTCGATCCAGGCCAAGGGCATTGAGCCCGACGCAGTGGTCGAGGAAGATCTTCCCGCCGACGTCAAGAGTGAATCTGTGAGTGGCGAGAGCGAAGCCAGTCTACGCGGACATTTGAAGGGCGACGACGAGGCTGGCAACGAAGGGACCGGCAGCTCGGCTTATGTGGCAGCGGACAAGAGCAAAGACAACCAACTTCAGTTTGGTCTCGATCTTTTGCGTGGGCTGAAGTCGGTCAGCGTGGACGAAAAAAAGAGTTAAAACTAAATCGGCGGGCCCCAAGGGCCCGCCGATTTGAAGTGTTACATTGATCCTTTGCTGCAGGTCTTAGACGTAGCGTCCCACTTCATTTTAGCCTTCTCGCAGGCTGCCTGCGTCTTCGGCATTTTCTCCCCGGCAACTGCCGGGGCGATGAAGGCAAGGGCAAGGGCAACGGCAACAATAGTGGAAATAACAGTCTTCATTTGGGATCCTCCCTTTGAGGCTACGCAGCGCGAGAAGGTTACAAGCTAAGTGGCGTCGCGAGAGAGGACCTTCTGACGCAGCGTGATATTGACGCGGTTCATTTCACCGTCACAAGCGGACGGTGCCAGCTTCTATTGTCGCTTTGCTGCCGCAAGCTCGCGTTCCAAAAACACTTGATCTTGAAGGGTGCGCCCTCGGCCAAGTGCGTAAGCATCGGCTCGTCCAGCCGAAAACTCTGCGCACAATTGTCCCATCCCTTTCCATTACCATACGCGCAAGAGGACGGCTCCTTGATGGCGGAAGCATGCGGCAGACGCGTCATACGTCTGATCCGCTAGAGCCTGCTCAACCTCGATTGGCGTGCGTGCGCCGCGGATGGCCTGGCCGAGCTCAAGCTCCCCACGATCGAGCCACCGGTTGAAAAAGCGGTCAGCAGTGTCGACGGCCTTACCGTGCAAGAGGGAAATGACAAAAGACAAGACCACCGCAAGCCCGAGCCAAGCCCAGCCAGGAAGGCTTACATACTCCCTAGGTGCTGTGCTTGGTGATCCAAAAGAAGTGCTGGCGCCGTGAGAATGAACGCAAGGATGGTCACGCGGCGGAACGGAATCCATACACTGACCACGCGCTCCCGGCGCACTGCCTCGAACACGAAGAGGCAGAGAACGCCGTTCACGAGGTAAAGAAGACCGATCACGTCGTCAGGCGGAGTGAACCCCAAGGCGGAGTCGAAGATGGTCGTCTCGGAAGCAAGCTCGGCGAGAAGAAAGGAGGGTAGCCCGATCAGGCAGCCCCCAAAGCACCCAGCGGAGGCGCTAATAGTCCTCTGGCTTTTGATCTTGCTTCCGTAAGGCGAGAATCGCGAGGGCGCAAACGGCGACGGCAAAACCCGCGGCAATACCCGCACGCGTCAAAGTCTCGGTGGGGTATCCCAACAGACTGCCGTAGGAAACGATCAGCGCCAAGGCAAAGACGATCGCGGCGAATAGCAGCGCCCGCTCCACCGGCTTCCATCTGGGATGAGCAAGGGCCGGTCGCGGGTCATGGTCTGGTTGCGTTCTGACATCGGGCGCCGATGGTAGCCTGCCTTGGCGGTCAATTGTGCACGCTAGGCGCGCTTGCCGGTGGCATTTCCCGAGGCTCCCCTCGCCTGCATAGTTTGTTATCCTTGCTCCACTCCGTAGGCCAAGGGAAGAGTCGTGAGGTTCTTATGCGAGGTATGATTGTCACCCTGATTGTCGCGTTCGCTGCGATGGGCGCCGGTACTGTTGGCAGCGCGGCGGTGGAGAATTGTCGGACCGGCGATTCAGCACTTTGCGCTGCGGATCCCAGCTGCCACTGGGACTTTGAGCGGCGCGGCTGTTATCAAGGCGCGGCCGTTCGCGAGGATCCGTGCGCCGCGCATGGGGCCAAGGAGATCTGCGACGGCGATACCACGATCGGCTGCAAGTGGAACGCGCGAAGCAATAGATGCGAGCAGGCCAAATAGCTCCGCCTAAGCCTCAATCCTCCTCGCCGAACCCAGACTCGACGAGCGCGATCAGGGCTTCGATGGCGTCGCGCGCATCCGAGCCCTCCGCTTCGATGAGGATCGAGTGGCCTTGGCCGGCGGCGAGCATCATCAGCCCCATGATAGAGGTGCCGCCCACGGTGTGGCCTTCCCGCGTCACGCGGATCTCGGCAGTAAAGCCGCTGGCGCAACGTACGAACTGCGCCGAGGCGCGGGCATGCAATCCCTTCTTGTTGGGGATCGTCACCTCGGCGAAATAGAGACCGTTTCCGGTTCCTCTCGCTTTAGTGCCCGGCAGCTTCACCGAAGGTGCATCCATCGAACAAAGGTCTCATCTCAATTGGCGGCAAGGATCTGACTCGCCACGCTGATATATTTCCGTCCAGCTTCCTGCGCCTGATTGACCGCTTCCTCAAGCCCGCATTCGCCGCGCACGCTCGCCAGCTTGACCAGCATCGGCAGATTGACGCCGGCAATCACCTCGACATTCGAGCGCTCCATGGCCGAGATGGCGAGATTGGACGGCGTACCGCCGAACATGTCGGTCAGCACCACGACGCCATTGCCGTTGTCGACGCGGGCGAGTGCTGAAAGCATGTCGGCGCGGCGCTCGTCGAGATCGTCGTCGGGCCCGATGGAGATGGTCTCGAGCTGCTCCTGCGGTCCGACCACATGCTCGAGTGCGGCACGGAATTCGTGCGCGAGCCTGCCATGGGTGACGATGACGACGCCGATCATATTGCCCCGCAAATTTGGTCCGCCCGGTTAAAGGCCGCTATCTTTGTCGCGACCGCGACCAGGCGCAAGCCCGAACCTATGCCTGTTGATGAGGCGATTGTGACACCGCCGAAAGAAGCGCCAATTTCAGCTTGAGCGCCGCAGAAAGCTCGAAAGGCGCAAGTTTTACAACCGGAAGCGTAGACTTTGCGATGGTGATTCGCTCGGGTGGATCGGGTGGCATGCGGGGTACCTCTTGCGCTGGAACGAGATCGACCACGAGCCTGAGTTGCGCTTGCCGGCAACAAGGCAGTTCGATGATGCCAAGGCCTCTCACCTCGATCTTGCCGACGAGCGTGGCGGGGGGCGAAGCGATGAGGCTTCCGTCGCCGGCTGCCTTGATCCACACCTGATCATCGGCTACAAGGCGCGGCTCGAGTTCACCCTCGAAGCCAAGCGCGAGAAAGCGGAGCGCGAGGTCGGATTTGCCACTACCGGAGCGCCCGCGAATGAGCGCCGCGTAAGGCCCGAGTGCCACGCATGTTCCATGTAAAAGCTCCCGCGACTCTTTCAATCGCGCCTCTTGGATGGGCTTATGCCGCGGGCAACCGGATCACAAAGCGAGCGCCCCCGGTCTTGCGCTCTGCAGCGCCGACGCTCTTGGCAGTGCGGTTCTCGGCCCACAGCCGGCCGCCATGGGCGACGACGATCTGCCGCGAGATGTTGAGGCCGAGCCCCGAATTCTGGCCGAAGCTTTCCTGTGGTCGGTCGGTGTAGAAGCGCTCGAAGATCCGCTCCAGATTCTCTGGCGGAATACCTGGCCCTTCGTCCTCCACCGCGATCTGAATCTCGGAGCCGATGCGCTTCGCCGTGACTGAAACGCGGCCGCCCACTGGCGAGAAGGAGATGGCATTGTCGAGCAGATTGACGATCACCTGGCTCAAGCGGCTGTCGTGGCCGACGCAGCGATAGGGCCGCGCCCCTCCGCTATAGGCGATGTCGAGCACCACTTCAGGTGTGTCGTCGCGATGGATGTCGTTGAACAGCGACACGGTGGTGCGTAGCAGCTCGGCGGTGTCCACCGGCTGGGCATCCTCGCGGGCGAGCTCGGCATCGAGCCGCGAAGCGTCGGAAATGTCGCTGATCAGCCGGTCGAGCCGCCGCACGTCGTGCTGGATGATCTCCATCAGCCGGTCCTTGGCATCGGGGGTCTTGGCGAGCGGCAGGGTCTCGGTGGCGCTGCGCAAGGACGTGAGCGGATTTTTCAACTCGTGCGCCACGTCGGCGGCGAAGCTCTCGATGGCGTCGAGCCGCTTATAAAGCGCCTGGGTCATATCGCGGAGGGCGCCGGAGAGATGGCCGATCTCGTCGGTGCGGTCAGTGAAGTCTGGAATTTCGGCGCGCGCCTTCACGCTGTGGCGCACGCGCTCCGCTGCGGCGGCGAGCCGCTGCACGGGTCCCGCAATGGTGTTGGCGAGGATCATCGACAGCACCACGGTGACGGCGGCGGCGAACAGCGACACGCGCACGATGCCCCAGCGCTCCGCGGCGACAATATTGTCGATGTCCCCGCCGCGCGTGGAGAGCAGCAGCACGCCGAGCACCGCCCGCAGGCGCTGCACCGGCACCGCCACGGAAACCACGAGTTCGCCTTTATCGTTGACGCGCACGATGGGAACCGACGTGCCGGTCAACGCCGAGGCGACTTCGGGATAGGCCTTACCGTTATCGCCGCCGATCTCGTTGTACAGCGGCAAATCGTATTGCCGCATGCGCGTCTTCACCGCCTGCCAGAAGGTGGTAAGCGCGTCAGGCTTCTCGGCGTCAGGCGCCGGCAAATCGTAGCGGAGCACTTCGCCCCGCGAATAGAAGGTGTCGGAATCGAGGATCAGCGCGCCGTCGCGGCCATAGATGCGGGCGCGACTCCCCGTCGGCTTGACCAGGCGGCGAAGGATCGGCGCCGCGCGCTCGGGATCGATGGTGAAGTCCAAGCTGTCGTCGTCGCCGCTGCTCGACGGTCCAGGTTCGCTTTCGAGCAATTTCTCCGGATCGATCTGCACCTCGTCGGTGTCGACGCCGGCGGAGGCGGCGAGCGCGCCGGCGATGATCTCGCCTTGCGTGAGCAGGCTCTGCACCTTGGCGTCAATCAGGCCGGCGCGAAACTGATTGAGATAGAGAATACCCGAGACGAGGATCGCGAGGCCGATCAGATTGAGGATAACGATGCGCCTGGTGAGGCTGGTAAAACCGTGGCGGAAGGGCAGGCGCTGCCAAAGCCAGCGCCACCCCCTGCGCAGGCGGACATAGCTCGCCATCAGCGCGCGGCGCAGGCGCTCCTTCACCCGCGGCGCCTCGGCTTCCTGCCAGGACCTATCGGCCTCGGCGGTCATGGATCTCCTGACCCGCTACTCCTTGAAGCGGTACCCCACGCCGTAAAGGGTCTCGATTACGTCGAAACTCGTATCCACGGCCTTGAACTTCTTGCGCAAGCGCTTGATGTGGCTGTCGATCGTTCGGTCGTCGACATAGACTTGGTCATCATAGGCGGCGTCCATCAGCGCGTCCCGGCTTTTCACCACGCCAGGCCGCGAGGCGAGCGCTTGCAAGATCAGAAACTCGGTAACGGTGAGGGTCACCGGTCGGTTGTCCCACACGCAAGTGTGCCGCTCCGGGTCCATCTTCAGCTTGCCGCGCTCGAGCACCTTAGACTTGTCTTCGACCGGCGCGGAGCCATCACGCGGCTGGGCACGCCGAAGCACGGCCTTGACCCGCTCGACCAGGAGCCGCTGCGGGAAGGGTTTGCGGATGAAGTCGTCGGCGCCCATCTTCAGGCCGAACAGCTCGTCGATCTCCTCGTCCTTGGAGGTGAGGAAGATCACCGGCAGTTCGCTGCGCTGGCGCAAGCGACGAAGAAGCTCCATGCCGTCCATGCGCGGCATCTTGATGTCGAGGATAGCAAGATCGGGCGGATTTTCGGACAGACCGTCAAGGGCGCTTGCGCCGTCATTGTAGGTCTGGGTTTTGTAGCCTTCCGCCTCGAGCACCATGCGTAAGGAGGTCAGGATGTTACGATCGTCGTCGACAAGTGCGATGGTTGGCATTGAAATGGCACCTTGCGATCTCTGGGGGACGGGGGTTCAGGCTGACGCAAATTATGGCAGCATGGGGGCGCCTTAGCAGCCCGTTAATAGTGCAATGCAGCAAATATCCTTATGGCGCAAGTAAATAAGACGCAACCTGAGATACCATCCAAGGCCGAATTGGCCGCAGATGCGAGGGCCTTGGTGAGGCGTGCCTTGAAGGCTTCGCTCGCCACCATCGCCTCTGGCGGTAGCTATCCTTATGCCTCTCTGATCACCGTGGCGACCAAGGCTTCAGGCGCGCCGATCTTTCTCATCTCCGGGCTCGCCAAGCATACGCGGAACCTGACGCAAGATCCTCGCGCGTCCATTCTGTTCGACGGCAACGGAGCTGCCGGGGATCCACTGCAGGGTGCGCGGGTGACGCTATTCGGCAAGGCCGAGAAAGTGCGCGACGAGGCGGTGAGGCGCAGGTTTCTCGCCCGCCATCCCGAAGCTGCGTTCTACGCGGACTTTCCCGATTTCTCATTTTGGCGGTTAGCGGTCGAAGGCGCTCACTATATCGGCGGCTTCGGCCGCATCGTCGATCTTGCGCCTGCCGAGCTGCTGGTAGCGACCGAGGGTGCGGAGGATCTCCTCGCCGCCGAGCCCGGCATCATCGAGCATATGAACGCAGACCATGCCGATGCGGTCCGCCTCTATGCCACGAGGCTCGCCGGCGCCCCCGAAGGCTTCTGGCGCATGAGCGGCATCGACCCGGAAGGCTGCGATCTTCTTTGCGAGGGCGACGCCCGCCGCATTTCCTTCAAGGCCCCGATCGCCACGCCTGGCGAGGCACGCAAGGAACTTGGGCGGCTTGCCAACGAGGCCCGCGAGCCGGATTAGAGCGAGCAACGCCTTGCCTTGAAAGCTTTGCAAGATCGGTGCTAGCAAGGGACAGAAACCTGCCCCGAAAGCCAACACCCCTCAGCCAGAGGATCCCGCCGCATGAGCGTACAGTCGAAGATTGTTCCGGGAGGCGCCAAGACCACCAACCCCAAGGTGCTGGCCTTCGTCGAAGAGGCAAAGGCACTGTTCAAGCCGGAACAGGTCGTGTGGTGCGACGGTTCCAAGGAAGAGTATCAGCATCTCTTGAAGTCGCTGGTCGATGGCGGCACGGCAATGTGGCTCAACCCGGAGAAGCGGCCGAACTCCATTCTCGTGCGCTCCGACCCGCTCGACGTTGCGAGAGTCGAGGACCAGACCTACATCTGCTCCAAGAACAAGGACGATGCCGGCCCCACCAACAATTGGTTCGACCCCGACGATATGAAGGCGACGCTGACCAAGCTCTATGACGGCGCCATGGCCGGCCGCACCATGTATGTGGTGCCCTATTCCATGGGCCCGGTGGGCTCGCCGATCGCCGGCATCGGCGTGATGGTGACCGACTCGGCTTACGCCGTCGCCAACATGCACATCATGACCCGCGTCGGCGACAAAGTATGGAAGGCGCTCGGCAACAACGAGGATTTCGTGCGCGGCATGCACACCGTGGGCTATCCGCTGTCGACGCCCACCACCGCCGACGTGCCGTGGCCCTGCAACAAGACGAAATACATCTCGCACTTTCCCGAGACGCGCGAGATCTGGTCGTATGGCTCGGGTTATGGCGGCAATGCGCTGCTCGGCAAGAAGTGCCACGCGCTCCGCATCGCTTCGGTGAAGGCCCGCGACGAGGGCTGGATGGCCGAGCATATGCTGATCCTCAAGCTCACCAATCCGGAAGGCAAGGTGAAGTACGTCGCCGCGGCCTTCCCGAGCGCCTGTGGCAAGACCAACCTCGCCATGCTGAACCCGACCATTCCCGGCTGGAAGGCCGAGACCATCGGCGACGACATCTGCTGGATGAAGTTAGGCAAGGATGGACGGCTCTACGCCATCAATCCGGAGACCGGGTTCTTCGGCGTGGCGCCCGGCACGTCGAACGAATCAAATCTCAATGCCATGAAGACGCTCTACGCCAACTGCATCTACTCCAACGTCGCTCTGACCGACGACGGCGATGTGTGGTGGGAGCAGATGAGCAAGGCGCCCGAGCACACCGTGGACTGGATGCGCCGCTCCTGGACGCCAAAGTCTGGCCGTCCTGCCGCCCACCCCAATGCGCGTTTCACCGCGCCCGCCGCGCAATGCCCGGTCATCGCGCCGGAGTGGGAGGATCCCAAGGGCGTGCCGATCGACGCCATTCTGTTTGGCGGCCGCCGCGCGACCGTGGTGCCGCTCGTCACCGAGGCGCTCAACTGGCTGCACGGCACTTTCCTCGGCTCGATCATGGCCTCGGAGAAAACCGCGGCCGCTACCGGCAAGATCGGCGATCTCCGCCGCGATCCGATGGCCATGCTTCCCTTCTGCGGCTACCACATGGGCGACTATTTCGCCCATTGGCTGAAGATGGGCGAGAAGGGCGGCGCCAAGATGCCGAAGATTTTCTACGTGAACTGGTTCCGCAAGAACGGCGACGGCAAATTCATGTGGCCTGGCTATGCCGAGAACTCCAGAGTGCTGAAATGGATCTTCGAGCGTTGCGACGACACGGCCAAGGCGGTGGAGACGCCGATCGGCAAGGTTCCGGCCGAAGGCGCGATCGACGTGACCGGCCTAAAGGTCGCTCCGGGCGACATGAAGGAGCTGACATCCGTCGACAAGGAAGG
>DASZGQ010000096.1:0-8987 GCA_035938735.1 Methyloceanibacter sp. | reverse complement strand
CGGCTTGGCGCTCGGCCTGGGTTGCGCGGTGGGAAGGGCGGTTGCGAGCTCTCCAGGCGCCGAAGGCGAGAGCCCGGCGACCATCTCCGAACGTTTGAGCGGCTCTAACATCTCGCCATAGGTAAGCTGGGGTGCCGGCAGATTGGTGAGCAGCACCGAGACGATGATCAAGGGTACCGCGAAGCCGACGGCGCCGACGATGAACTGTGTGCTCGCGGTCCAGGTCAGCGAGCGCATGCCGCCCACAATGGTGACGCAGGCGACCATGATCGCCACGGCGGCAACGGCAAGCTGGTAAGAGACCGGCAGGAACATCACGCCAATCAGGGCCGCGATTTTGATCTCGGCGGCTAGCAGAAACGCCGCTGGCGGAAGCTGCAGCAGGCTCGCCATGGCGCGCAATGTGCGCGAGCGGAAACGTTGGCCGAGAAAGGCGGGCACGGTGTACGCGCCAGCCTTTCGCAAGTAAGGCACAAAAAGGAGTCCGGAAACGAGGAGCCCGGTGGTCCAGGCGAGTCCGATGGCGAGCGCGTCGAAACCGAGAAAGAACAGCGTACCGGTATAGGCAAAGAAGCCGATGCCACCGACGAGCACCGCTGCCAGCACGGCGCCATTATAGACCGGAGGCACGCGGCGGCCAGAGGCAAAGAAATCCTCCACGTTGAGCGAGCGCGCGCCGAACGCGACGGCGAGATAGAGCACGAGTGGCGCGAGCATCATGGTGCGAGCGAGCCACGTGTCCTGCCAGCCAAGTTGCTCGAACATGGCAAGGCAGATGACGAGCGACACGAAAGCGCTCGCGATGATGCCGTAATAGGCGCCAAGATGCGGGTTTGCTTGACGCGGGCGCGAAGGGGCTCTCATGGCGAGCTCAAAGATCCTCGCCTTCGCTTAAGCGCCGATCGATTCGCTCCTGCACGCGGGTCGACCAGAAGGCGAGCGCCACAATGCCGATCAACAGGCCCTGCGCCAGGAGATAGAAGCCGAGCGGGAAACGAAGGAAGCCAATCTCGTCGAGGCGGCCGGCGGCCACCACGACAGAGGCAACAGCGCCAAACGCCATGATCAGGGTGGCGACCACAAGAAGGAGCGTCGTCCAGCGGTGACGATCACGTCCGGGCTGTTTCGACACCGAAGCCCCTCCCTCAGAAGCGCGCGCCGCCCACGCATGTACCAGTTGGGGCTTCCGTTGCAAATGGGAAAGCCCGAAATCCAAGCCTCCTTACCGGCCCGGTTTGGATTGGCGCCCAAACATGGCAAGCTAGAGGCTGAAGCAATGAGGTCCTGAAAGTCTTGTGAGGAGAAGCGATGCTGAAAGAATTCAAGGAATTTGCGCTTCGCGGCAATGTCATGGACATGGCGGTCGGCATCATCATCGGCGCCGCCTTCTCCACCATACGACATCATCATGCCGCCAATCGGCGTCGTCACCGGGGGCGTCGACTTCAGCAGCATCTTCATCCCGCTGAACGGCGAGCATTACGACTCGCTCGCCGCCGCAAGGCAGGCCGGCGCCCCCACCATGAACATCGGGCTGTTCATCAACAATGTGATCAGCTTCCTCATCGTCGCCTTCGTCCTGTTCATGGCGATCAAGACCATGAACCAGCTGCATCGCAAGCAGGAGGAGGAGCCTGCGAGCGAGCCGCCGCCTTCCCGCGAAGTGCAGCTTCTCGAGGAGATCCACGACGCCTTCGGAAAGCGCGGCTAGGTTTGCTGCCGGCCGGGGACTCGCCCCGCAAGAATGATTTTGCGCACGTTGGGGCCATGACGGCATTGCCGTTGCCCATTCCCGCCATTTTGGAAAAAATTTCCCATGATAGAAGCTAAGTAGAATGATTTTGCGTTCTTTTGCACCAGATAGCTTCCTGGCAGAATGATTTTCCAGTACGCTGCATTACGTAGCGCGTTAGTCAATTTTCAGGCGGGAATGAGCGAGCGATGGCGGCAAACGGCGCTTCCACCGGTGTCATTATTATCGGCGCGGGGCCGGTCGGCCTCTTCGCCGTGTTTCAGCTGGGTCTTGCCCGGCTGAAAGCGCATGTGGTCGACATTCTCGACCGGCCGGGCGGCCAATGCGCCGAACTTTATCCTGAGAAGCCGATTTACGACATTCCAGGCCTTCCGGTCTGTACTGGCCAGGAGCTGACCGACCGGCTGCTCGAGCAGATCGCTCCGTTCGAGCCCACCTTTCATTTCGGCGAGATGGCGGCGGCGTTGAGCAAGACCGAGGATGGGCATTGGCGGCTCACGACGGACCCCGGCCTCACCATCACCGCCCGGGTCCTGGTGATCGCCGCTGGCGGCGGCAGCTTCGTGCCGAAGCGCCCGCCAATTCCCGGCATCGAAGCCTATGAAGGCAAAAGCGTGTTCTACGCCGTTCGCCGCATGGAGGAGCTCCGCGGCCGCCATATCGTCATCGCCGGAGGTGGCGATTCCGCGCTCGATTGGACCGTTAACCTCGCACCGATCGCGGGCTCGCTTACGCTCCTGCACCGCCGTCCTGAGTTCCGTGCTGCGCCCGACACCGTGCGTAAGATGCGCGAACTGGAAGCCCAAGGCCTGGTGCGCTTCGAGCTTGGCCAGCCCATGGGACTCAAGGGCAGCGACGGTAAGCTCGACGCCGTCGCGATCAAGCGCATGGACGGCTCGGCCGGCGAGATCGCCGCCGATGCTCTGCTTCCCTTCTTCGGGCTGACCATGAAGCTCGGGCCGATCGCCAATTTCGGCCTCAATCTCAACGAGAACCTGATCCCGGTCGACACCGAGAAGTTCGAGACCGGTACCAAGGGCATTTTCGCCATTGGCGACATCAACACCTATCCCGGTAAGCTGAAACTCATCCTTTCCGGGTTTCATGAGGCGGCGCTCATGGCGCAGGCCGCCCATCGCTACGTACATCCTGACAAACCATTGCGTTTCCAGTACACAACTTCTTCGTCCGAGCTGCAGCGTCTGCTGAAGGTGGCCTAATATGTTTGTCGTCATGCGTATGCCGGACGGGACCTCCCATCGCCTCGAGGCGCTGGAGGGGTGGCGGGTCATGGAGGTGATCCGCGACTGGGGTCTCCCTATCAAGGCCGAATGCGGCGGTGCTTGCGCCTGCGCCACCTGCCATGTGTGGGTGGATGCGAAGTGGCTGCCGAAATTGGCTGCCCCCACTCATGAGGAACTCGAAATGCTCGATGGCGCGTTTCATGTCGATGCGCGCTCGCGCCTATGCTGCCAGATCATCATGTCGCCGGAGCTTGACGGGCTCGAGCTGGAGCTTGCGCCCGAGAGCCTGGCCGATGCGCCGCCCGCGCGCCTCGCGGTTGGAGTCTAACGACCCATGCGAACGTTCCCGATCTTCGTCAGCGTCCAGCGCAAGCCGCCTTTGGTCACCGGCGGCGGCGAGCTTGCCGCCATCAAGGCACGGCTCCTGCTGAAGCGCGCTGAGATCGTCGACGTCGCTGCCGATCAGCTTGGGCCAGAACTTGCCGAGCTTGAGCGTGCCGGTCGAGTCGTGATCATTGCCGCGCGCCCCGGCGTCGACCGGATCCGCGGGCGTCCTCTCGTCATTGCCGCGACCGGCGACGATGCGGAAGACGCGCGCGTCGCGGCGGTGGCGCGCGCGCTCGGCGTTCCGGTCAATGTTCCCGATAAGCCCGCTTTGTGCAGCTTCGTTATGCCGGCGATCGTCGATCGCGGCGAGGTAACGGTTGCGATCGGCACGTCAGGTGCTTCACCAGTACTCGCCCAACGCCTGCGCGCCTGGCTTGAGCGCGAGCTGCATCCACGTCTCGACGTGCTTGCGCGTCTTGCTGGAGACTTCCGCGATGCCGTCGCGGAGAAGCTGCCCGCTGGACGCCCGCGGCGGAGATTTTGGGAAGGCGTATTCGACGGCGCCGCGAGCGAAGCGGCACTTGCTGGCGAAGAGAGCGAAGCGCGTCGCCTGGTGGGTGAGGCCATCGACGCCGCGGCGAAAGCGGAGATGGCTCAAGGCCGCGTCCTTCTCGTCGGTGCTGGCCCAGGTGATCCCGAGCTGCTCACATTGAAGGCCGTGCGCGCGCTGAAGGCAGCCGACGTGATTCTCTATGACCGGCTGGCCGACACCGCCGTTCTCGAACATGCCCGCCGCGAGGTCGAGCTGATCCCGGTGGGCAAGTCGAAAGGAGAGCATAGCGTTACGCAAGACGAGATCCAGGAGCTGATGATCGAGCGGGCACGCACGGGCCAGACCGTAGTGCGGCTTAAGGGCGGCGACCCGCTCGTGTTCGGCCGCGCCGGCGAGGAGATCTCTGCGTTGCGCGAAACTGGCATCGAGGTCGAGATCATCCCGGGCATTACCGCCGGGCTTGCTGCGGCCGCAAGCTTGCAGATCCCGCTCACCCATCGCGACATCTCCCACAGCGTGACGTTTATCTCTGGCCACGAAGCCGGCGGTGATGAGCCGAGCTTGGAGCATCTCGATCTTGCTGCCCTTGGCAGCGGCGAAAGCACGCTTCTCGTCTATATGGGCGTCTCGACCGCTAGCGTGATCGCGAGCAAGCTGCTCCAAGCCGGCTGGAAGGCTTCATGCCCAATCATCGCCGTGGAGAATGCGAGCCGCGCGACCGAGCGCCGCGTTGCTACCACCCTTGCCGAGCTTGCCGCCACGCCAGAGCGCCTACACTTGAAGAGCCCCGCTGTTCTCATCTTCGGCGAGGTTGCCGGCCTTCCGGCTGCCGGTCTTGTCGAGGATGTCCTGTCCCTTGCCGAGTTGAGCCGCGTCTATGCCTAACGTCGTCACCGCCAACCGCCTCATCGACGGCATCGTCGTCTACCTCGCCCCCGACGGCGGCTGGGTGGAGGAGCTTGCGCACGCCAAGCTTGCCGACTCCGGGGAGGAGACCAAGGCGCTGGAAAGTGAAGCGGCCAAGGCCGTTGCCGAGCGCCGCGTTGTCGCTGTCTATCCGATGGAGGTCGCGCTCCATGACGGGGTGCCCGTTGCGCTCTCCGTGCGCGAGCGCATCCGCGCCTCCCACCGAACCACTCTCACCAAGGATTGGTACGATGTACCGCTATGACGAGTTCGACCACGCTTTCGTGCATGAACGCGTGTCGCAGTTTCGCGAGCAGGTGCAACGCCGGCTCGCCGGCAAACTGACCGAAGACGAGTTCCGCCCGCTTCGCTTGCGCAACGGGCTCTATCTACAGCTGCACGCCTATATGCTGCGCATCGCCATTCCCTATGGCGTGCTGTCGCCACGCCAGCTGCGCCAGCTTGCCATGATCGGCCGCCGCTGGGACCGTGGCTATGGCCACTTCACCACCCGGCAGAATTTGCAATTCAACTGGGTGAAGCTCGTCGACGTGCCGGAGATCCTGAGCGCACTCGCCGATGTTGAGATGCATTGCATTCAGACGAGCGGCAATTGCGTACGCAATGTCACTGCCGACCCTTTCGCCGGCGCGGTCAATGACGAGCTGGAGGATCCGCGACCCTGGTGCGAGGTGTTGCGCCAATGGTCGACGCTTCACCCTGAGTTCAGCTGGCTGCCGCGCAAGTTCAAGATCGCTGTCTCCGGCGCCGCCGAGGATCGCGCGGCGACTGGCTTCCACGACATCGGCTTGCGTATCGTGCGTGGCCCCGAGGGGCGGAACGGCTTCCGCGTCCTGGTCGGCGGCGGCATGGGGCGGACGCCCTACGTCGGGCAGGAGATCAGGCCGTTCCTCGAGAAGCAGCACCTCCTCTCCTACATCGAGTCGATTCTGCGGGTGTACAATCTCTATGGCCGCCGCGACAACCTCAACAAGGCGCGCATAAAAATTCTGGTCAACCAGCTCGGCATCGACAAATTCCGCGAGGAGGTGGAGGCTGACTGGGAGGCGACCCGGAAAGACGCGGTTGATCTGCCCGCGTCGGAGTATGCGCGCATCAACTCTTATTTCGCCCCGCCGGACCTCATGCCTGGCCCGATCAAGGTCGAGGGGGTGGAGCAGCGCCGCATCACCGATCCGATCTTCGCCAACTGGCTCAAGCACAATGTGAGGCCGCATCGGGTGCCGGGCTATACCAGCGTGGTCATCTCGCTGAAGGAGCCTGGCCGCACACCTGGTGACGCAAGCTCCGATACCATGGACCTCGTCGCGAACCTCGCCGAGCGCTACAGCCGAAACGAGGCACGGGTGAACTACACCCAGAACCTGATCCTTCCCCACGTCGCCCGCGACGATCTGCTCAAGCTCTACGACGAGCTCGCTGCGGCGGGGCTTGCTACCGGGAACCATGATCTCCTCGGCGACATGATCTGCTGCCCCGGCCTCGACTATTGCAACCTCGCCAATGCGCGCTCGATCCCGATCGCCAAGGAGATCGCCAAGCGCTTTGAAGACTTGAAGCGCCAGGAGGAAATCGGGCCGCTGCGCCTCAACATGTCGGGCTGCATCAATGCCTGCGGGCATCACCATTCCGGCAATATCGGTATTCTCGGCGTCGACAAGAAAGGCACCGAGCTCTATCAGATTTCGCTCGGCGGTAGTCCGAAGGACGATGCTGCGGTCGGCACCATCATCGGTCCTGGCTTCCGGGCAGAAGTCGTGCTGGATGCCATCGAAACCATCATTTCCACCTACCTAGCCAACCGCAACGACGGCGAAGACTTCCTCGCGACTTGGCGCAGAATCGGCGCGGCGCCTTTCAAGGAGGCATTGTATGGCGCTGCTTGATCTTGTGTCCGGAGGATTGCTGACAAGCGGGGGCGAGCCCGCCGTCGTGCTGGAGCCCACGGCCGATGCCGCGGCTCTTGCCGCCGCCGCGTCCGGTGGCGGCGTCGTAGCCATTCGCTTCCCCACCTTCGGCGACGGACGCGGCCATTCACTCGCCGTGCTGCTGCGCGAGCGTCACGGCTTCAAGGGTGAGATCAGGGCCGTCGGCTATCTGATCCCTGATTTGGCGCCATTCCTAATGCGCTCAGGTTTCGACACCGCCGAGATCACCGACGCGAACGACATCGAGACCTGGAAGGGGTCGCTCACCCGCATCCGCCATCTCTATCAGCCCGGCTTCCGCAACCCGCAGCCGCTCCGCCGCGATGCCGCAAAGCGCGAGGCGGAAGAGCTGAAAGCGCGGCTCGCGATGATAGAGCTGAAAGCGCGGCTCGCGATGATCGAGAACCTTGCCGAGCGCATCGCCGAGGTTCGGCGGTCGGTGGAGGGACGCATCGCCTTCTCCACGAGCCTTGGCCTCGACGATCAGGCGATCCTCCATGCCATCGCCGAATCGGGCGCCGATATCGACATCTTCACCCTCGACACCGGTCGCCTGTTCCCAGAGGTGCTGGAGACCGTCGAGCTCTCCGAAATCCGTTATGGCCTGCGCGTCCGCCTCGTGACGCCGGAAGCATCAGAGGTCGAGGCCCTCGTCGCCCGCGACGGCGTGTTCGGTTTCCGCCATTCGGTCGAGAACCGCAAGGCCTGCTGCGAGGTGCGCAAAGTTCGCCCGCTCAATCGCGAGCTCAAAGGCGCGCAAGGGTGGATCACCGGCGTGCGCCGCGAGCATTCCGAGGATCGCGCCGATGTCGAGCTTGCCTCCTGGGACCAGGAGCGGGGGCTCATGAAGGTGAACCCGATCGCCGATTGGTCGACGCGGGAGCTCACGGCCTACATCGCCGAGAACAACATTCCGGTAAATCCACTGCATGCCCGTGGGTTCATCTCCATCGGCTGCCAGCCTTGCACCCGCGCGGTGCAGCCGGGCGAGCCCCCGCGCGCCGGCCGCTGGTGGTGGGAGCATGAGGAGAAGAAGGAGTGCGGGCTGCATATGAATCCGCGCCGTGAGGGGAAGGCCGCATGACCACGCTCGTTTCGCATCTGAAGCTACTCGAGGCCGAGAGCATCCACATCTTCCGCGAGGCCGCGGCGCAATTCCGCAGCGCCGTGCTGCTCTATTCTATCGGCAAGGACTCGACCGCGCTGCTGCATCTGGCGCGCAAGGCCTTCTGGCCGGCGAGGCCGCCGTTCCCGCTCTTGCACATCGACACCACCTGGAAGTTCCACGACATGATCGCCTTCCGCGACCGGACGGCGCGAGAGTTCGGGCTCGACCTGATCGTGCACACCAACCATGACGGCCTTGCCCGCGGCATCAACCCCTTCGACCATCCTCCGTCGGTCTACACCGACATCATGAAGACGCAGGCGCTCCGCGCCGCGCTCGACGCCGGCGGCTTCGACGCCGCCTTCGGCGGCGCCCGCCGCGACGAGGAAGCCTCACGCGCCAAGGAGCGCGTATTCTCCTTCCGCGCCGCCGGTCATCGCTGGGAGCCGCGCCGCCAGCGCCCGGAGATGTGGACATTGCTCAATGGCCGGCTCGGCAAGGGCGAGACGGTGCGCGTCTTCCCGCTGTCCAATTGGACCGAAGGGGATGTGTGGCGCTACATCGCGCTCGAGAAGCTCGACGTGGTTCCCCTCTATTTTGCCGCGCCGCGTCCCGTGGTGACGCGGGACGGCCAGCTCATCATGGTCGATGATGAGCGCATGCGGCTTCTCCCCGGCGAGATGCCGGAGCAGAAAAAAATCCGCTTCCGTACGCTCGGCTGCTGGCCGCTCACCGCCGCGTTCGAGTCCGACGCAAGCGACATCGACGCGGTGCTGGGAGAGGTATTGCGCGCAAAGAACTCGGAGCGGGCAGGGCGGCTGATCGACCACGACCAGGCAGCCGCCATGGAGATGAAGAAGCGTGAGGGTTACTTCTGATGCATGTTGCTGCGCTGAGAGAAGAGATCGCCGTCTCGTCGGTGCCCGCGCCTGAGACGTCTGGCATGGTTCGGCTGCTCACCTGCGGCTCGGTCGATGACGGCAAGTCGACCCTACTCGGCAGGATGCTTTGGGACTCTGCCGCCGTCGCCGAGGATCAGCGCGCCGCCATCATGCACGCCTCGCAGAATCGCCAGCTCAACGGCGAGAAGGTCGATTTCAGCCTTCTGCTCGACGGCCTCCAGGCCGAGCGCGAGCAGGGCATCACC